>NZ_JBOFKN010000136.1:0-18929 GCF_051657365.1 Paraclostridium sp. | reverse complement strand
AATATCTATCACTATTATCACAACCTCTTAATTACATATTTTATATCTATTTTTAGTACAATCTATTATGTATTGTACTTACCCCATTTTTATACAAAAAAAACTGAACTCTAAAAATTAAAGTCCAGTTTTTATATATATTTATATATTAGATGCATCGCCTAATAAAATATTTTGATTATTTTCAGATTCATTTATAACCTTAGCTGTATATTTCTTAACATTCGCTATTACATACATAACAATGAAAGTTATACTTTCAGATACTAAAACACTCGCCCAAATACCATTTAATCCAAATATTTTTGGTAAAAATATTAAACATATTGGTAAAAATATAATTGATCTAAATAAACATATTAAATTTGAGAATTTTGGTATTTCAATTGCTTGGAAATAAACTAATGTATTTAAGTTTATACTACCAATTATATAAGCTAAACAAGCTATTTTTATACCATGATACCCAAGTTCTGCTATTTTTGGGTCTGTTGTAAATATTCCAACTATATTTCTTCCGAATATATAACATATTAAAGCTGCACTTATACTTACTATAAGTGAACATTTACAGTTTATATCATAGAATTTTAACATTTTTTTAGAATCTCTTCTTCCAAAGTTATAACTGATAAGTGGTTGTGCCCCAAATGTTAATCCTAGTAAAACCATATATATATTTGTAGTTATATAGTTTATTATACTATATGTTGATATTCCTAGTTCTCCCATGAAGTTTGATAAAGCTATATTGTGTAAGAAAACTATAACTGAAAAACTTGCTTGTCCAAAGAATGATGGGAACCCTACGTTTAAAACTTCTTTTATCGTATCTTTATCTAAAGATGTATTTCCAAAGCTTAAAATTCCCTTTTTCTTTAAGAAGTGAGGAAGTAATATAAGAACTGTAACTATTTGTCCAAGTCCTGTAGCTATTGCAGCTCCCTTTATTCCCATAGCTAACGGGAATATAAATACATAGTCTAATATAACATTAGTTATAGCACCTGCTATAGTTGAAACCATTGCAAGTTTTGGTCTATTATCATTTCTAACGAAACTATTAAGCACAATCCCTACTAAGTTAGGTGCACAGAATATTGCATAATACCTAAGATAATCCACTGCTAATGGTTCTAAGTTATCAGTAGCCCCTAACATTCTTACTATTGGTCCAGTAAATATTATACAAATTATACTTGTTATGATACTTATAATTAATAATAACTTAAATACTTGTCTAAATATATCAACTGCTTTTTCTTCATCATCAGCACCCACGTTTTTAGATACTAATGCACCCCCACCTACTGCTAGCATACTTGCTATTCCAAATAATACTACGGTAAAAGGAAGTACTATATTTACAGCTGCTAATGCTGAATCCCCTACACCCTGACCTACAAATATGCCATCTATAACAGTATATAATGACGATATGAACATTGCTAATGATGATGGTATGGCATATCTTAAAAATTCATTAACCATATGATACCTCCTATAAATTTTCCTAAGATAAATTATAAAGTCTATAGTAGGTATAGAGTCAACAGTAATAGCTAATATTTTTTATTTTATAAAAAACAAAAATTCACATCCTATGTAAATGTGAATTTTCATTTTATTTTTGTATATACTTTATTTGTGTGTATCGTCTTTCAATGTAGATAATGTGTATATAGAATATATTCCTGCTAATCCTACTAATGAGAATATAGTTCTACTTATCATTGAATAAGTTCCACCAAATAAATATCCTACAAGATCTAATTCAAATAATCCTACAGAACCCCAGTTGATAGCTCCAATTATAACTAATACTAGTGCTATTTGTTTTAATAACATAATTACACACTCCTTGTGAATGTTTTTGTTTAAGTTATTTTTCCTAAATTTTATTTAAATATTCCATATTTTATAATATTTCTGTAATTTTAATCTAATTAAACTATATGATAGAATAATAAAGTAATAAAAATATAGTTTATTAGGGGGATATATTTATGTTTATTAGAAATGAAAGCATAGTTGATAAAGCAAGATATTCTAAAAAATTACCTAATTTAATTTGGGCTATTATTTTAGCTTTAATATTTTTAAATTTAGGTTCAATCTTAGGTTACCTAATAATTATTCCTTTAACTATGATAGCTAAAACTATTCCTTTTTTCTCATCTAATCAAGATTTACTCATACTATTAGCTTCTTTATTTAGTTTTATAGGTATTTCATTATTAGTGTTTTTCAGAGTTGTAAAAATAGAAAAAAGAAAAATCTCATCTATTGGATTTGCTAAACACAATTGGTTTAAAAAATATATATTAGGGTTTTTAATAGGCTTAGTTTTAATGAGTTTAGTTGTATTAATTCTATATTTATTTGGATTTGTATCTATTAATAAAAATCCAAGCCAACCAGTTGGTAAATTTGCTTTAGCCAATATATTAATATTATTAGTTGGTTGGATAATTCAAGGTGGTACAGAAGAAATTTTAACTAGAGGATGGCTTATGAATGTTTTAAGTGCTAAATATAATATACATATTGGACTTTTAGTTTCATCTGTATTTTTCGCTGCCCTACATTTATTTAATCCTAATATAAATTACATTGCAATTTTAAACATAATACTTGTTGGATATCTATTTGGTTTATATGTATTAAAAACTAATGATTTATGGGGAGCTTGTGGTATCCATAGTGCATGGAACTTTGCACAGGGTAATTTATTTGGTTTTGAAGTTAGTGGATTAAATGTTTCAGTTGGAAGTTTATTTGATTTTAATTTAACTGGTAATAATTTTATATCTGGTGGGTCTTTTGGTCCAGAAGCTGGACTTTGTTCTAGCTTTGTACTTATTTTAGGTATCATGATTATTTTCTTGTTAGATAAAAAAGGTATATTTAAAAAGTATTTTAATAACTAAAACTTAATTTACAAATACTATATATTATTTTCTGCTTAGGAGGAACTTATGTTAGAAGAATTAATGACTAAATACATCCCTGTTCTAGTTAGTATTTTTGAACTTATGGGTGTAATAGTTATAACAATAGGTGCATTTACAGCTTTTTATTTTTATTTAAGACAAGTTATTTTCAAAAAACAAATTGGATTTAAACATCAATTTGCAACTGCTATGGCAACAGGCTTAGAATTCAAATTAGCTGCTGAAATTTTAAAAACTGTGCTAGTTAAAACTCTAGATGAGTTGGTGATACTAGGTGCAGTATTTTTGCTTAGAGTTCTTATGACCTTCGTTATTCAGTGGGAAATAAAACAAGGTAACAGTGAAAACGCTGTGAAAAAAAATATTAAAGAGTAATCTTATGACTTCAATAAAGGGAAACTAAGTTGATATATATAAATTTATCAATTTAGTTTCCCTTTATTTTTCATTGACCTTTTTTTATTAATTTGTCTAGCTCATTTATTTTATTTATATATATTTTCCTATTTATATAATAAGTTATAAAACATATTATTGTATATTCTATCATAAAAGATACATAGTTACTTCTAATTCCAATTAACGCTGCTAATATATAAATAATTTGGCCTATTGCTCCGTATTGTATAAATAATATAAGCTTATAATTTTTTTCTCCAAATCTTTTTGTTAGCTTAGGATAAAGCACAGCCCCTACATATGCAAATAAAAAACTTATACCTATCCCTAAAATTAAAACCATAGCAGTTTTCTTATCGGACGTTAGTATACATCCTACTATAAATAATATTAACGATTGTGATAGTATCATGTAAAATTGAGATGTTGATTTTCCCATCAATTGTATACCTCCTCTATAGATTTTTTAAAATCTTTAAAGTAACTTCTATTAACTAATTGCTTATAGCCATTTGTAAGTAATACTTGAAATCTCATATTTGAATGATAATTTATTTCTTGGATATGATTTATATTTATGATTATACTTTTACTTACCTTTACAAAGTAATTTCTACTGATTAGAATATCTTCTAACTTCTTCATAGATGTTTTTATAACTAATAATTCATTATCTATAGTAGTAAAACAAACATCTCTTCCATAAGTTTCAAAGTAAATTACATCTTTATCATCTACTTTTATATCTTTGTTTTCATCTATATTTTTTCCCATTATGTTAGATTTTTTATATAAAATTAAATCTTTTATATAAGTATAATCACTAAAATTTTCATTTGTTGTTATTATATTTACATTTGTTTCGCCTAATAAATCATCTATTATATGGTTTATTTTCATTCGTATACTCCTTCTTTCCCATAAACTGCATTATTCTATATCCATCACTAAAGCAACCTTTATACGGATAATAATTGTATTTCATAGGAATTATAGTCATAAAAAAATTACCAAAGCTATACCAAAACAATGCATTTAATATTAATATTTCTGTATGATTTAAATTTGCTTTATATAAAGTTATAAACATTAATACAGATATTCCTAGTGATGCTAATGGTCCTCCAGCAAATATCAATATATTTTTCAAATTACTACCTGCCATTTTGTATGGTGCAAATCCCCTAGATAATCCAAGTATACTTTTATATCCGTTAAATGTTATTCGTAATCTTTTTAACTTAATCTGTTTATTTAAATTAGAGTCCCCTATAATTATGCCAACCTCTCCATTGCAAAACAATAGTGCCATTGTTACATGTCCTAATTCATGTATTATTGTTAATATTGGCATTCCTATAATATATACAACTACATAAATTATCATCCTAATCATTAGCATTTTTATTTCCATGTTTTATCTCCTTTTCAAATTTTATTACTTAATTTAATTGTATTAATGTTTTTAATTTTTTCTACATGGAAATCATCTTCTTGCAAATAAATTTGCAATTGTTGCAAAAAAAGCCCATATTAATAAAATGAGCTTTGATTTATTCACATATTTATTTTAACTTTATAGCTTTGGTTGCAATATACGTATCTATGTAATTATCTAATGTATCGCCTTCGCATTTATCTTCATAAAAACCAGCAATTACAAATCCAGCATCTATTTGCCCTCCAATTTGACTTTGTAATGAATGTCCAAATTCCAGAGGCTCATTATTTCTGATAAATTCATCTAAAATTTCTTTTGGCAGTTGTTTTATATCTGAATATGGTATAGAATTTTTAACTACTAAATTATTATGTTCCTCCCACTCATAGTAATCAAATATATATCTTATAGGGTTAGCAAATCCAGAAATTAAAACTCCACCTGTCTTTAAAACTCTATAACATTCATTCCATGTTTTTTCTATATTATTTATAAAACTATTTGATACGGGATGAAATATAAAATCAAATTTATCATTTTCAAATCGAGATAAATCTCTCATATCCCCTTGTTCTAAATTTATTTCTAAATTATCTCTTTTAGCTACCATTTCATCTTTTGAAAGTTGTGCATTACTATTGTCAAATACAGTAACTTCAGCTCCTAATGCTGCAAATATAGGTCCTTGCTGTCCACCGCCTGAAGCTAGACAAAGTACTTTACTTCCTGATATATTATCTAACCATATTTTAGGAACTAATTTTGTAGGAGTTAATAACAATTTATACTCTCCATTTTTAACTTTATTTAATTCATCTGAACTTATAGGTATCGTCCACTTATTCTCCTTTTCAACTTCATTATCCCATGCAGTTCTATTATGCTTTAATACATCCATATCTTCACCCCTGATTTTATTATTTAACTATAGCTTCTACAACTTTACTATCTGTTCCTCTTATTTAGATATCATTTATTTAATATATTTTCATTTGTTTTTTCCTAATAAAAATACCATGTATCGTAATTTAACGACACATGGCATTAGTCCCAATTTTTAATAGAATCTTCGTAATAGTTTATAAGTTTAGGATGAGATAACGTGTTAGTATCAATACTTTTAATATCTATTCTTTCATCTTCTCCAAAATTAAATATACTTTCAATAGAATCCTTATTTAAAAATTTTGTTTCTATCTTTATTTTTATATCAGCTGTATCTATATTGTTTCTTGTGCATAAATTAAATCCCCAATCTCCAAATGAAGGCACTTGCACATGATATGGATACACATTAAATCCTTCCGATTTTAATGTCTTATTTATACTCCAAAACGCTTTTTTAGCATAATAAGGGCTAGTTGATTGAACTGTCATAACTCCATTTGGACTTAATACATTTTGGCATAGCCTATAAAATACATTTGTATATAACTTATTTAAACTATCATTATTAGGATCAGGTAAATCAACTACAATAACATCATAATTATCTTTAGTATTTTCTAAAAACTCAAAAGCATCTTCATAAACTAGCTTAACCTTATTATTTGACAAAGAATTGTGATTAATATCAGTTACTAGTGGGTTAGTTTTACATATATCAACCATCTCTTTATCAATATCAACTAATGTAATATTTTTAACATCATCATATTTTAAAAGTTCACGAACAGCAAGCCCATCTCCTCCTCCAAGTATAAGTATATTTTCATGACTTTTACTTGCTCCCATAGGTATATGAACGATTGCTTCGTGATATCTATATTCGTCTTTTTCTGAAAACTGTATATTACCATTTAAATAAAGTCTTAGGTCATCTTTATGTTTTGTCATAACAATTTTTTGATACTTAGTTTGTGTAGATAATATCACTCTATCACGGTACAGTGAATTTTCAATACTACGAGATATATTTTCAGAAAAAACTATTCCAAAGAACATAAATACAACAGCTATATAAGAAATAGTTTTAAATATATTTATATTTTTTATATAATCCTTGTATTTATGCATAATTACTATGGATATAACTATATTTATAGTTCCTACTAAAAATGACGTAGAAAAATATCCTAGTGTCGGTAATAAAAATAGTGGAAATGCTAATGATCCAATAAGCCCACCTATATAATCAAAGCTAAATACATTCGATAATGTAACTCTTAAATTATCACAGTTTTCTTCTATGATTCTGGTAAGTATGGGAATTTCAAGTCCTACTAATGTTCCAATTAATATTATTTGTATGTACATAATAAGTTCATTAGATGATATATATATATTAGATAAAAATAAAACTAACGAAGATATTCCACCTATAATACCAACCGCTATTTCTACAAATATAAAAAAATCAAATAAATTTTTCTTTATGTATTTTGAAAGATGAGATCCAAATCCCATAGCACACATATATAACCCTATAGTTATAGAAAATTGTTTTATACTATCCCCTAATAAATATGATCCTACAGCACTTATAAGAAGTTCATAAACTATTGAACACCCTGATATTATAAGAGTTGTAAACATCAAAAATTTGTAATTAAATTTTAGACTTCTCACTACTGTATAGCTCCACTAATTAATATAGAAAGTCCTATGAAAATTCCAGAAATCATAACCCCAGCTGCTGTATTTCCATTTCCTATTTCTTCATTTAAATTATATTTTTTATTAAATACTAACATAGATATATAACCTAAGATACAAAGAGCGATACCTAGTATAAAGTAACTTACTGTTGATGTTAAGTCTTGTAAAATCGTAATATTTGCGTTTTGTATAGTTGGTGATGCTATTACACTTCTTAAAAGTATTCCCACCGATATAAATGAAGCTGCACTAATACACCCTACAGCTGTGTTTCCTTTTTTTATTTCAGTTGGAAAGTGACATGGTATTACCAAATCCACTAAAAAATTTCCTATTAACATAAGTATAAACCCTACTATTGAGTAGGTTATTGTTCCTAAAATATCTATCATATATGTCCCCTTAAATTATTATTTTCCACTGCTTAAACCTCCACCTGATGAAGAACGTGAAGATACACTTGACTGTTTTATACTCGATCCAGATGATTTTAATTGTGTGTGTTTATCACTTGATTTTTTATTTACTTTATTTCCTGTATACCCTGAATATGGTGATACTCTATTTTTATATCTATTAGAATCATTAAGATATCCAAAAGTATAATAAAAATCTCTATAATACATATTCGATGATCTATAATTATAATTATATAAGTCGTTGTTGCTTGTATATACATATTCTCTAGGAGATATTTGTATATAAGTTTTATTATCTTTTCCTATATAAACTAGAGCATATTCATATTTTGTAAGTATTGCCACACTATATTTATCTTTTGAACTTTGAATATCTTCTATCCTATCGCCTGATGCATTTAAGATAAATTCTGCAGTTTTATCCATAGACATTTTTGTATAATAAACATCTGCCTTTAACTTACTATCTGTATCTGAAGTTATAGAAGTATAATATATATAACTAGAATCTTCTTTTAAATAATTTGCAATAAAATGTCTATTTGATAAATTTGAGTATATAAGCAAAAATATAATAGGTATTAAAAGTAGCAAAATATACTTTAGATAAGGTATTTTTTTCTGCTTTTTATTAAAAAAATTACAATATTTATTATCTTCCTTTGTATCTTTTATTTCTATGTGTTCTTTTCTTATAGGTATACTCTCCCTATAGCAAATTTCATCTTGCCAAGTTTCTACAGAAAAATTTTTTTCAGAGGCATAGTTTTTAATTTTTTTAAACTTAACACTTTCGTGTAAATCTATAATGTAATTTTTAGAATCTATCACAACTATTTGACCTATATCTAATCGCCTCAATCCAACACTATTCATTAATTCACCTCTTTTCTTTTTGTAAATTTCTACCAAAATTCTATTAATATTATATCATTTTGCACCATTCATTTTGTTAAGATTTAGATACAAAATTATTTACTAAAAAATATGAGCTATCATTAGATAGCCCATATTAAAAATTAATTTTTACTTGTTTTATTTTATCTATAACAAAATCTATATCATTGTAATTATGAGTTGCCATCAATGTTGCTCTAAGTATTGCTTTTCCTTTTTTTACAGTAGGGTACCTTATAGCAGGTATAAATATTCCCAATTCTAATAAGCTATCGCTAATTTTAACTGCTAATTCTTCATTTCCTATAAGTATAGGAACTATTGGAGTTGGAGTTTTTACATCAAAACCTATTTTTTTTAATCTTTCGCAGAAATATACAACATTATTATTTAACTTTTTCACTAATTGTGGATTATTTTCAATAATTTCTATACTTTTTAGAGATGCTCCTATAACCGCTGGAGATAGTGCTGTTGAAAAAATAAAACTTCTAGCTCTATTTTTTAAAAACTCTATGATTTCTTTATTTGCGCAGACAAACCCACCTTCACTGCCTATGGCTTTGCTTAAAGTACCTATTGTTATGTCTATATCTTTTGTATTAAAGTACTCTCCACTACCTCTACCTAAATTTCCAACTACACCTGTAGCATGTGCATCATCTACAATAGTTAACAGTTTATATCTTTTAGCTAGAATAATAATTTTATCTATAAGTGCTATATCCCCATCCATACTGAATACACTATCTGTCACTATAACTCCATATTTAGAATTTTTTTGTTTAATCTTATTTTCTAAATCCTTAATATCATTGTGTTTATACACAACTATTTTTGCCTTTGCAAGTCTAGCTCCATCAATTATACTTGCATGGTTCAATTCGTCACTAAATATAGTATAGTTTTCATCACATATTGCAGATATAACCCCTATATTTGCCATATATCCATTATTAAAGATTAAACAATCTTCGCTACCTTTAAATTCAGCTATTTTTTCTTCTAATTTTCTATGTAAATCATAACTTCCTGTGGTAAGCCTCGATCCTCCTGATCCTAATCCATAATTATTTATAGCTTGTATAGCTGCTTTTTTTACTTCTTCATTATTAGCTAAGCCTAGATAATTATTTGATGACATTAATAAAACATTTTTCCCATTTATAACTGTGGTTTTATCTTGTGGTTTAGTTAAATATTTTATTTCTCTACTTAAATTTTTTTCTTTTATATCACTTAATCTATGGTTTATATCCCTCATTATTACTTACCTCTATCTTAATTTAATAATTTGCTTGTCATTTATATAGTCTTCATAGTCTATATCTTCATTTATTTTTAAATCATTTTTTATAATAACTTTTTGATTTTGTAAATAATTTATACATCTATCAATATTTTCTTTTGAAGAATCATATAAAAATATTCTACCACCTGTATTATCTCCAACCTCTTTTAAATGTGTAAATCTAACATATCCATACTTTTTAGATGCTAAATATCCAGCTGTATACTCCGGATCATCTGAGTAACAAAGTTCACCTATTATTTCATTGCAACTAATCACCTTGCTTGCTAATGTTAATGCTTCTATAAAGTGAGCATTATTTTTACTTTGCTTTGTAAGTGAGTTTATATCACTGCCTTCAAAATCCATGTAAGTAGCTCTTATACCTCTTTCTTTATCTTTTTCTAGTCTTTCAAACGTATTAATATCTAAAAGTATAGCTCCTCTCATATTAGAATTTACTTTAATTAAATTAATTATATAATTACTCTTTTTTTCATTTATCCCTAAATTTAAAAGCATCTTCTTAACTGCTTTAAATCCGTCTAAGTGATTTTTAACATTTATAGTCGTTACAGGAATAGGATCTATATATTTAATTGATTCTTTGTCTACTTCTTCTAATTTTATATTTATAGAGTTAGCTTTTCCCTTAGTATGATTTAAAGCTCTTCTTATAAGCAGATTTACTGCTTTTTCTAAATCAGCTTCATTAACTATACTTTCAGCACCTGATATATGCTTTGATATTCCTTTTATAGATTTTGAGGATCTCATTTTTATACTATATAGATTCATAGTTATTTTTCACTCCTATATCATCTTTCTTTAATTTATTTGCGATAAAATCCTTATATGGAGTTTTTATAGTTATATTTTTTATTAACTTAAATATTACATATGATGATATTGCAGTATAAAGCATGCCTACAGATGCTGCTATTATTAGTGCTTTAAATGCCGTTCCCGTTATAAAACTCATAACTATTCTTCCAGCAAAAGTACCCACTGGTCCAGCTAATGTAACTACTATTATGCTAGTTCCAAGCATACCAATTAATCCCCCTCCCACTATTCTAAATGTCATAGAAATTATTACATTCAAAATAGTATGAGTTCCCATTAAAACATTTATAAAACTTGCTATTATTCCTGAAAATATATATCTTTTAAACCCAAATGTTGCACAAATACCTATTGCTATAGGTGCTGACATTTGAAACTCTGTTCCTGGTATTATTCCAGGTAACTTAAATATTCCCGATATCGCGATTATTACAGATAATAATGATATTAAAGTTAATTCTCTAGTTTTATTATTATTCATTTTAGTAAACCTCCTTTTTATTATTGGTTAACATTATCATTTTAATAATATATCTATATCTAAGTTTTTGTCAACCAATCACTTTGTAAAAGTTTACATCAATGCAAAAAAATAGCTTAGAATAACCATTTTAATTAAAATGTTATTCTAAGCTATACCATTTACATACTTTACTTTATATTTATTAACTTTTCATAACAATAAAAAGTCTTTTCTTTTCCTAAAAATTTAACTTCTCCTATAAATTTATATCCACATTTTTTAAATAAGGAATTCATTTTAGTATTTATTGAATATGTATCTGTTTTTAAATATTTCATATTATTTTCTAAAGCTAAATCATCTGCAAACTTCATAAGACTACTTCCTATTCCCAGCTTTCTTTTTGATGACTTAACCGCCATTCTATGTACGATCATAGCTTCTTCATCTAATGTCCATGATAAATCATTATATTCTTTAGCTTCTATCTTATTTATACATATAAATCCAACTATCTGATTCTCTCTTTCATATACATATAAATCTTCTTTCTCTATATCATTTATAAAATCTTCTTCTGCAGGATAATTTGCATCCCACTGTGTATTATTATAATCTTTCATCTCCTTAACAGTTTCTTTAATTATCCCCATAATTTCTTTCATATCATTAATAGTAGCTTTTCTTATCATCGTAACTTAAATCCCCCTAAAGATGTTTTTCTAAATATTCTAACATTTACTAATTGAAACTTCAATATATGTAATTCATAACTATAATTTCATTATAAATACTTCTATTAATTTTAATAAGTTTTTCATTTGATACTTATAATTTTGTAATATTTCATTTGAAGTTAGTTAAAACTAAAAAAGTAAAATATAGGTGAGGTGTAGATATGAATATTAAATACAAGTTATTATTATGCATAATTTTCTACGTTGTAATTATTAATATAAATACTGTTTATGGTTTAGAAAAAACACCTGAGTATATTTATGGTATTAATAATTTATTATTAATTGGAGTTAAAGACAATAACACTAATAATAAATCTCCATTTTATTCAACAACTATTTTAACCATAGATTCAATAAATAAAAATCTTAGATTAACTTCACTTTCTAAAGATACTTTAGTAAATATACCTACTATAGGTCAAGGAAGTTTAAGTGAATCTTATTTATATGGAAAAGAAAGCTTGCTAATTGAAACCATTGAAAATAATTTTCATATAAATATAGATAATTATGTGGTTATAAATAAAGTTGCACTTGTTAGAATTATAAATTCTATTGGTGGAATAAATTTTGATGATGTTTATTTAGACGGAGTCAATACACTCAATATGATAAGTAAATACAATAAATCTAATATCTTTTTACAAGAAAAAATCCAAAGAAATCTTATTCAATCAATGCTATATAGTTTTTCAAAATTACCTTTTATAAACTACCCTGGGGTTATAGCTGCCACATTTCCCTATGTTAGGGTAAATATAACACCTTATAAAATGTTAAGTCTTGGTTTTACCGCTCTTAGCCTTAAAAATTATACAGCCACACAACTTCAGTTTCCCATACCAAAACACAGCTCCTATACTACTATAAGCGGTGAATATTATCTTAATTGGAATGAAAATTTATGTTTACCTATCTTATCCAATTTTATATATAATAAATAAAACTAAAAAGGTACTTTCAATCGTGAAAGTACCTTTAACAATTTATTGTGTATCCTAAAAATAAACAAGCATCATTATTAGAAATACTATCCCATATATTAAATAAATTTTCATGTAAATATTTATATGAATAAGTTTTATATAATTTTGAATATGCTAGAATAATCCCCCACTGATACGTTCTATATACATTATTTGGATCTATATACAGTTTTACGTAAGCCTTGTTATAATGCATATATTCTTTCTTTAATGACTTCTTTAACTCTTTTAATATTTTCTTTGCTTCTTTAGGTTTTCCTTTTGATATAAGTTCCATTCCTTCGTTAGATTTCAAAATATAGTAGTTGATATTTTTCACAATATCTTCTTCTGAAACTACTTCTTTATCAAATTCTAAAACTATACTTTGCTTTAACATATAACGTCACCTCTATATATATTTCTTCAAAGCTAGTCAAATTCCTTTATTTAATTTTACGCCATACACCAGTAGTTAAAAACTCCTTAGCACTACTATTAGCTTTTTCCACTAAATCTTTATCATATCCAATAAATCCTAATAATTTTATTGCATTTCTAGTTTGTGCTCGTCCAGATTGAAGTTTATAATCAAATTTTATATCATCATCCGTTATAGTTTCTTCAAAGTGATAATTATCAAATATATCTTCAAGTATATAAGTAAGTTCTACATCATGAGTTGCTGCAAAACATATAGTATTATCCATTCCTATATTGTTTAAAACTTCACTTGAAGATGCAATTCTTTCAATAGTATTTGTACCTCTAAGTATTTCATCAACAAAACATAAACATGGTACTTCAGTATTTATACTTTCAAGTATCCTTTTTAAAGATTTAATTTCTACTATGTAATAACTTTCGCTACTATGTATATCATCTTTTAACGCCATTGATGTATATATACTAAAGTATGAAGAATCATAGGATCTTGCAAAGCATGTATATATAGTTTGTGCTAGTATTGAATTTATAGCTATAGTTTTTATAAATGTAGATTTCCCTGAGGCATTAGATCCTGTAAGTAATACCCCTCTTGAAAAACTTCCACTATTTAATACCGGCTTTTTTATAAGTGGATGATATATATCTTCAAATGCTATATGATTCTCTTCTTTTATATTTGATTTGCTTAGTATTGGTTTTGTAAAAAACTCAAGGCTATCTCTAAAAGATGCTATAGCTATTAATGCATCTATCATTCCTACATATTCATATATAGCTTTTAAATCTTCTTTATTTTTTATAATAGTATTTTTAACTTTCTCATAAGTTATTAATTCTCTTAAAAATACTAAGTTTGAATACTCTGAAAACACATCCATATCTGACATTATAGCTTTGGATTCATTTCCAACATTTTTTCTTTTTATATGTTTGACATTTTCTAGATTTAATTCTACACCATCAATATTATCTTCTATTTCTTTAATATTGCTTTCTTTTAATTTGTTAGCTGTATTAATAATCGATATCATATATCCAAAACCACCAGCTTCATAATGTCCTATTTTATTACGCTGGCTTATAAATACATTTAGTACTATAATCCCTATGGTTATAATTAAAAATAGTGGATTTATAAATATTAATAATATACTAATACTTGGAAGCCATGCTAGTATTCTGTATTTTAATAGCTTACTTTCGCTATTATCAGCTTCATTAAATAAACAATTAGTTACATATAGTTCGTCACTTTTACCTAGTTTTCCTAAAATAAACTGTATAGCTTGTCGTTCTTTTTCATGGGTTCTAAAGTAATCTATAACCTTATCTCTTTTTATTAAAATATCATTATTGTACAACGGATTTCTTAGTATATCATACAATACCTCTTGTCCTGCACTACATTGAGTATTATTTATTTTTTTTAATACATCATCCATGCTTAAATCATTCCATGTTATATCGTCTATTGTATTTTCTTTATTTTTATTTCTAAAGTAACTTGATACATTATTCATTTTTAACATAACTTCATCTAAGTTTATTTCTTTTCCATAATTTTCTATTATATTAAGTTTTATATATTTTATCCTTTTCCTATTTTCAAAAACAACAAATGCCTGTCCTATGACTACTATTGATATTACACCTACTATAATTTTAAAAATCTCATTCATTTTTTTCTCCCATTTTAATTATTATTTATATAAATTTATAATTTTTATCCATTCAAAATTTTATCTATTGTATTTATTTTGTAAATTCATTATCTCTGACAATATATTTATAAAACGCTCATCAGATTTTATTTTTTCAAAATCCTTTTTTAAATCCATTATTATCATGGCATACGCATCATATGCATTTGTATCTACATCAATAGATTCTAATCTATCAAAACACCACTTACTATTTGGATTTATAAATTCATTTAGGTTATATTCTGTAATAATATCCATCATTTTATTTAAATATTTTATACATTCTTCTTCATTTCCTTTTTGTAGTTGTATATGTGCTAAACTCATATAACTAGTGTGTGCCATTCTTTCTTCTTCAAATATTTTTTTAATTGCTATAGATAATTCAAAATACTTTTCAGCTTTATCAAAATCAATATATTTCAAATCTTTTTCATCATCATATTTGTAATAATTAGATCCTAATGCTAAAGATGCTCCTATAGCTTCTATAAGTGCATTTTGTAAATTTTCCTGCATTAATTTTCTTGCTTCCTCTATTTTTCCTTGTTGCGTATATATAATTGGAAGTACTATATTGGGATTACAAGTTGGCTTATATATTTTTTTTATAGTTTCCTCAGCTTTATCAGCCTCTTCTTTTAGCAAATATTGAGAACTTAATAAAGTTAATGATGCTTCCTTAACTTCCATGTCATTAGTATTTTTAATGCTATTTTCTAATACCCTTATACTCTCTTCTAATAATTTTAATTTCAAATTTTCATCATTAGATTTTACATAAATTAATGTATGAAGTCCTATTAATCCATAATGTAATTTGTAATTAGATGGATATCTTTTCATATACCTTCCATATAAATTTAAATATCCATCTATATCTGATTTTACAATCAATATTTCACATTCTTTAACTATTTCAATTATTTCAATATCATCTAAGTCTGGTTTATAATTTAGTAAATTATCTATAGTAACTTCAAATAAATTAGCTAGTATTGGCAATGTAGTTATATCTGGATAACTTATTCCACTTTCCCACTTTGATATAGCTGGTATGGATACCCCTACATATTTTGCTAAATCATCTTGAGTCATTGCTTTATCTCTTCTAAGTCTTCTTATTGTATCTCCTATTTTCAAGTTCTCCACCTAGACTCCCCCTTATGCTATTATATAATTAGTATATATTACCTTTTTTAAATAAACAATTTACTAAAAATTAACTTTTAGTAAAATTTTTTAATTTTTAGTTAATTTTTACAACAAAAAAGATTAAATCTATTTACTATAAATTTAATCTTTTCTAAAAAAATAATATTTTATATTAATGCAATTAATGCTTTTATTTTAATTTATCTGTTATATCAATATATTTAGGAATATAATCATCAAATATTTTTCCTCTTATAACTTTTCCACCTTTTGTTAAATCAAATTCTCTACAGTCTATCTTTTTTATATTCATATTATAATAATCTTTAAAATATAGCGTAAAGTTATTTAAATCTTTAGCTAAAACTATTTGTGTCATTTCACATATATCATCTTCATCTGTTAAAATCAACTTTTCTCTACCTATCATATCAATTTCTTTTTTTCCAGCTTTATGTCTACAAGTTCCAGGTACAATATCAAATGAGTTTAATATACGAAAAGCCATGCTAACAGCTTCTTCATTATTTATACATTTTACTGCACATACTTGATTAAATGTTGCTCTTATAAATCTTGATGGAGGTGTCATATCTCCAGGAAGTCCTAATTGGCCACTTCCTTGCCCTGTCTGATATAAAACATCACCATTAAAATCTATTTTTTCAACATTATATGGTGATAAATTAATATAATTTTTATAGTTAGTTTCATGAAAACTAAAACTTGGACTATTAGTCATAACCCCAACTTTATTGTCATATACAAATATTTTTGCTCTTTCGATTTCTACAACTATACATCCACCATTTTTATCATTTATTTGAAAATGAAATGGACTTGGTTCTCCATGTATACTTTCTCCACATATAACTATATTTTTTAATCCTTCTTTAACTTCGTCTACAGTTTTGAATAATCCTAAAATATAATTTGGAAAAGTTAAGTTTGTTACTGCTATATCATAATTTTCAGTAGTTTGATATTTTGCATAATTAGGGAAATATAATCCTTGAACAGATAAACCTTCTTCATTCATACCATCTAGAGCTATACCTTCAGGTGTTAAAATCCCACCATCCAATCCAATAAATCCATACTTATTTTCCCACTCTAACCCTTTATTTTCTTCTGTACAAAATCCTCTTTGCTTAGTATTTCTTGATATAGTAAATATATTGCTATTTATAAATATTCCAAATTCATTAGTTCTTGCTGCAATATACCCATCTGCATATTTAACTGTAATATTTGTACACATAGTGACACCATCCTAAAATTATTATTTATAGATTAATTTACCCAATTTTTATAAATAATAACTTAACTATTTTAACTTATATTAGTTTTAATTTTATATTAAATCTTGTTCCTAAATTTTCTTTACTATATAATCTTATTTCACCATCATGTAATTTAATTATTTTTTGAGTTATAGTAAGTCCTAACCCACTTCCTCCATCTGTTTTTCTAGAATTATCAACTCTTACAAATTCTTCAAAAATAGTAGTTGATAAATTTTCTGAAATTCCAATTCCATTATCTTCTATACATATAAACGCATAATTATTTTGTTTTGTTAAAATAATTTTAAGAGTCGTCCCTCTTTTATTATATTTTAACGCATTAGTTATGAGATTACTTATAGCTCTTTCCATTTCCTTAGTATCTATCATTGAGTATATACCATACTCCGGTATTTCTACATCTAAAATAAATCCAGCTTCTTCTATATCTATATAATATAGAGCTGCTATCATTCTTAAAAACTCGCTTAAATCACATTTTTTCAAGTCTAATTTATATTCTGGACTATCTAATTTCGAAAACATAAATAGTTCATCTACTAAATAATTTATCCTATTAGTTTTTTTGTATATATAATTTAAGTATATTTTTCTTTCTTCTTCATCCGTTACTATTCCCTCTGAGACAGCTTTTGAATAGCCTAATATAGATGTTATAGGAGTTTTTATATCATGTGAAATATCTCTTATAATCCTTTTTTTGCTATCTTCAGCACGTATTTTTTCTTCCTCTGCTTTTTCTAATTTCTTAACCGTATTATTAAATGATTCTTTTATTCTATTAAATTCCCTATATGAGTTAAAGTTAACTTCTATATCTGAGTAACCGTCACTCATCTTATTAATTTCTGTTTCCAATATTTTAAGTGGCTTTGATAATTTTCTTATTGATATTATATATATTAATATAAATACAGTAATCATACATAATATAATCAATATTATATTTGCAAAGAAATATAACCTTACATTTGTAACTATATTCGAACTCTTACTTATTTTATAATCATACCCTGGAATCTTTACTATATAAGTACTATCCTTAACTTGATATGCTCTAGATTCATAATTTTCATTACTATTTTTATTAATCAATGAATTTATTGAGTAATACATTATATTATCTTTTTTATCTCCTATAACATTAACTATCTTACTATCTTTTACTTCTTCTACCCATCCACCTTCATCTATTATTTTTGAAATTTCTATATCATTATAATTATCTTTAAGTAAATAATCATAATGATTTTTATTTAAATTTATATTATTTTGATTAAAAATACTAACCATCTGTATTG
>NZ_JBOFKN010000135.1:0-1049 GCF_051657365.1 Paraclostridium sp. | reverse complement strand
GTAGGACAAAAATGTTCTGGGATGGAAGTGGCGGAAAGGCGAATGATACTCTCCGGGCGCCCACACCGAGAGAGAGGGATTGTTTGAGGCCCCTCACCTCTAGCCTTTGACTCGGAAGTCTGACCCACAAGGCAGCGGGAAACCATGCTTCGTGTCAGCGACTTTGCAGTCTTATTCGGTTGGCCATAGAAGGTTGGCCTAACTCGGGGGCGCAGAGAGTAAGGTATTACACTCTTTATGTTGCTGCGCACAACAGATGCATTTTTAGCTGCATCACACTTTTTGATATTTATTTTATTTCTTTCATTGTTGCATGGTGCGATTTGCGGGTTGCGTTCGGATGTGGTCCTAATCCTCATGCACCCAATGAGGATAGCAAACCGTAATTGTGACAACACCTTACTGGCTGGGGGCTGCCCAGCTTGAGGCGGGCGGTAGCTGTCAATGGGATTAAACAATCCCTCCCACCGTTAGGAGCAACCCCTGGCGCCAAAGTGGCTTATAACCGGTATCTGTTGCTTCCCCTTTAGGTTGCTGCGCTTTATCTGGCTACTCATCTTTGGCCTTTCTGGCAAGGTTAGACCTGAAGGAACAGCTGTTCCAGCCAGCATAGCCCTCGGATTCACCGTAGCTTAGATGGACGACCACCGTATTCGGGCGGCAGCATGGTCGTAGATGGTAGCAATCAGAAGACAATGTCCTATTGTATATATGCGTTGTGCATACATACAATAAGTAGTTACCTCCTGATGGTTAGCTGATCTTAGTCTGGCTGCTATTCGTTGGTCTTCCTGGCAAGGTTGGACCCAGAGGAACGGTGGTTCCAGCCAGTATAGCCCTCAGAGTCACTGCAACACACAAGCCCGACCACCACGTCAAGGTGTCAGCTTTAGTCGGGGTTTATCACAGATTTGAAGGCAAATTGTCGATTAGAGACGGTGCATAAATGTATCAACATTATTAACACGTGGTTGAAGGTCGTATCACGCTGCGTACGAAAAACACAAAAACGCAGCAGATCACTTTTCCGTAGGGAACGGATTTCGAAT
>NZ_JBOFKN010000134.1:0-12310 GCF_051657365.1 Paraclostridium sp. | reverse complement strand
TAACTTAATTTTTATGAAAAAGGAAGATATAGATGAAGAAAGTATACTAAAAGAGACATGTATATTAAGCATTATATATGGTTTAATTATAGGGTTCATATCTATAATAGCAAGAAAGGTTATAAATTTATCTATGAGTGAGTATTATAGTATGTCCATAGTTATAAGATATAGCTTTATAAAAAGTATATTAAATGGAACTTTAATAGCTTTTATACCGACTTACATAGTGATACTTAAAAAAGTAAAACCTAATAATTTAATTTTAAAAATTATAAATAAAGTTTTGAAAGTTATTTCTACACTTTATTTAACAATAATAATATTATTAACGCTGAGTTTAGTTGTAAACCATACATTTACAATTAACCAAGATTTATTTGGGGTAATTACGCTAACTCAACTTGCTATATACATATTATATATAGTTAATTTAGTTCCTGTAGTTATACTAAATACAGTTATATCTATATTTAGTATAGGTGATATAGGTATGTATTTAAATGAAAATATGACACTGCTTATATATTCAATTTTACTTTTTAATATAGTAATACTTATAGTATCAGGATATGATATTAAAAATAAATTTAACAATAAAAAATTCATAAAATATTTTAGTTTTGTATATTCTCTAGTCATTGGACTTAGTGTATATTTAACTAAAGTAGATACAAAGGGGTGTTTATCTTTATTAGGACTTCAAAACTATGAAGCATACTCTAATATAGGTGGTAATATGCTGTTAGGAATAATTATATCTTTTATATATAGTTATATAATTTTATCTATAGGATATAAACTTAATAAAGAATAACTTTGAAGAATTGGAGAAATACAATGAATAATATAAAAAGGAAAATGAATAAAAGTAAGGAAAAATTTGAAAATATAAAAGAAAAAAACAAGTTTAATAATAGTATAGAAAAAGCACAAAAGGAAAAACTTGAAATTTTTGTGAATGCGGGAATATATCTTTATGATTTAGTTAGAAAAGACGAAATTGTTAGAAGTGATTTAGTGAGTCTATTTGATGGCATAATTGAATTAGATAAAAGTATATATCAATTTAGTACAGAAATTGAAAATTTAGGCAATCAAAAGAGTCAAATTTGTGAATGTGGTAATTTAATAAAACTTGATAATAAATTTTGTAGCCAGTGTGGAAAAAGTGTAGATGTAGATATATCGGTTTTAAAATGTGAATTCTGTTTGAATAATATCGATATAGGTGATAAGTTTTGTACATGCTGTGGTAAAAAAGTATTAAATATATAGTATATTTACTATGTACTAACTAATAGAAGTTAAAGCACAAGGAAGAAGGAACGTAATATATGTCAAAAGCAAAGAAATCGGCAGTTGTTCTAATGTTTATAACATTTATCTCTAAAATAACAGGATTTTTTAGAGATATAATATTAGCGCAACATTTTGGAGCTAGCATTATAACAGATGCCTATATAACAGCACTTAATATACCTGTTGTATTATTTACAGGTATAAGTGCATCTTTAGGTACAACTTATATTCCTATGTTTTTTAAGATAAAAGAAGAACAAGGACAAGAAGGTGTAAATAAATTTACAAGTAATGTTTTAAATATTGTAATTATTTTAAGTTTGATAACTATAGTCTTAGGAAGTGTATTTACTCCTTATATAGTTAAAATATTTGCAATGGGATTTAAAGGCGAAGAATTAAGAATTACAACTGAATTTTCAAAAATATTAATGCCGTCAATATTGTTTATAGCTGCAAATGGTCTAGTATCATCATACTTGTTAGCTAATGGAAGATTTTATATTTCAGGATTAGTATCTATCCCGTTTAATATTATATGTATATTAGCTATAATAGTTGGTAGTTTTACTAATTCATATACAATGGTATGGATAACTTTATTTGCATATATGGCTCAACTTTTATTTCAAATTCCATTTTTAAGAAAGAGTGGATATAAGCATAGCTTAAGTGTTGATATAAAAGATGAAAATGTAAAAAATATAATATATTTAATTATACCTGTATTTTTAGGATCTTATGTAGATCAAATTAATAATGTTATAAATAGAACTTTAGCATCAACTCTAGATACGGGAAGTATAACAGCTCTTAATTATGCTAATAAATTAAATGTATTTGCTATAGGAATTCTAGTTATATCTATATCTACAATAATGTATCCTATGCTTTCCAAATTCGCTAGCCAGAATAATATGAAAGCTTTTAAAAGTAGTTTGATAAGATGTATAAACATAGTGATAATCATTATGATACCTATTATGGTAGGTATGATGATTTTTGCAACACCTATAGTTAAGCTTTTATTTGAAGGTGGATCGTTTACTAATAGAGATACGCAATTAACATCTACAGCACTATTATTTTATTCCTTAGGTATGGTATCTTTTGGTATAAGAGATATGCTGTCAAGGGGATTTTACTCTTTGCAAGATACAAAGACTCCAGTGAAAAATGCTATAGCAGCTGTATGTGTTGATATAATATTCTCTATAATATTAGTCAAGGAGATGGGAATTGGAGGCCTTGCTTTATCAACTTCAATATCAGTTACATTTGGGGCTATATTGCTTATGATAGCGTTAAGACGAAAGGTAGGTAGGCTAGGTATCAAAAGTAGTGTAATTACCTTTACAAAGTCTATGATAGCCTCTATGATAATGGGATTAGTTGCGAATAAGTTATATAATTATGTGTTTTTAATAGGTGAGAATTTTGTAGATGAAAAAAAACATCTTATATTAGTATCATTAGTAATAGCTACAGTTATAGGAGCTTTAATATATTTAATTTTAAGTATAATATTTAATATTAAAGAAGTGAAAGATATTATAAAACAATTAAAACTGAAAATTTTTCAATTGATAAAAAAGTAAGATGAGATTTCTTACTTTTTTATATTTAAAGATAAGATATGATATAATTAAAGTCATAAGAATTATTTAAAATTTAGGGGGAGAAAAATGAGTTTAGAAATATCAGAAAAAGTATGCAGAGATAATATAAGATATTTAAATTTACTTTCTAAACAATATCCTACAATATCTCAAGCTTCAACAGAAATAATTAATTTAGAATCTATATTGAATTTACCAAAAGGAACTGAACATTTTTTATCTGATATACATGGAGAGAGTGAACCTTTTGTACATGTTTTAAAAAATGGATCAGGGGTAGTTAAAAGAAAAATAGAAGAATTATTTGGTGATTCTATTATGGAAAGTGAGAAGAAAACTTTAGCAACTTTAGTTTATTATCCTGAACAAAAACTGGAAATTGTTTTGAGAGAAGAGGAAAATATAAATGATTGGTATAGGGTAACTCTTCATCGAATAGTTGAACTGTGTAGATATGCATCTACTAAGTATACGAAAGATAAGGTAAGAAAGTATCTTCCAAAAGATTTCGCATATATAATAGAAGAATTATTAAATACAGATTGTAATATTGATCATAAGAAAAAATATTATCAACAAATTATAAATACTATAATTGATATAGATAGATCAAAAGAATTTATAATAGCTATATCAAAACTTATACAACGATTAGTAATAGATAGGCTACACATAATCGGTGATATATATGATAGAGGGCCAAGACCAGATATAATAATTGACACACTTATGGATTATCATAGTGTTGATATACAATGGGGCAACCATGATATTTTATGGATGGGAGCAGCTGCTGGGCAGAAGGTATGTATTGCAAATGCAATTAGAATATCTGCTAGATATGCTAATTTAGATATAGTAGAAGATATTTATGGTATAAATATATTACCATTAGCAACGTTTGCTTTAAATATATACAAAGATGATCCATGCGAAGCTTTTATACCTAAAATATCAGAAGGAGAGTACAATAAAAGTGAAATATCTTTGATATCTAAGATGCATAAAGCTATATCTATAATTCAATTTAAATTAGAACAGGATATTATAAAAAGAAGACCTGAGTTTAAAATGGATCATAGATGCTTATTAAATAAAATAAATTATGAAGCTGGAACTATAACTATCAAAGGTAAAAATTATAAGCTTAAAGATACTAATTTTCCAACTATAGATCCTCAAGATCCATATAAGTTAACAAAAGAAGAAGAAATTGTTATAGATAAATTGAAGTCTTCGTTTGTAAATAGTGAAAAACTTCAAAAACATACTTCATTTTTATTTTCAAAGGGAAGTATATATTTAATATGCAACTCTAATCTTTTATTCCATGGATGTATACCATTAAATGAAGATGGAACATTTAAAAAGTTTACAATTGAAGGGGTAGAATATAGTGGGAAATTATTAATGGATAAATTTGATTCTTTAGCTAGAGAAGGATACTTTTATAGAGAAGGAAATGAACAGAAAGAATATGGAATGGATATAATGTGGTATTTATGGACGGGAGAAGCATCTCCTTTATTTGGGAAAGATGATATGGCTACTTTTGAACGTTATTTGATTAAAGAAAAAGAGACGCATAAAGAAAATAAAAATTCATATTTTAAGCTAAGAGATACTGAAAATATGTGTAATATGATATTTGATGAATTTGAGTTAGATAGTAAAGAATCACATATTATAAATGGACATGTACCTGTTGAATCTAAAAAAGGAGAAAGTCCAATGAAAGCTAATGGAAAATTAATAGCCATTGATGGTGGATTTTCTAGAGCATATCAACAAAAAACTGGAATAGCAGGATATACATTGATATACAATTCATATAGTCTTCAATTAGTATCGCATCAACATTTTACAAATACTGATCAAGTTATATATGAAGAAAGTGATATACTGTCTATAACTTCTATTGTAGAGAGAAATATAAATAGGAAATATATAAGAGACACAGATATAGGCAAGGAAATTTGTGAGAGTATAAATGATCTGAAATTATTACTTTTAGCGTACAGAAAAGGTATAATAAAAGAATCCTAAAAAAGATTGATGTTAAATATATTTAACATCAATCTTTTTTTATTATTAAAAATTATATTTCATCATTCCAACATTCGGTACCATTTAAACCTTCTATAGATGATGATTTGAATATAGGTGTTTTAACACCTGAATTTTTCTGTTTTGTATAATCTTTTAAGGCTAAGAATGCAAATTTACTAAGTCTAGCAATAGCGAATAAATTTATAATTGCCATCAAAGCCATAAATAAATCTCCTAAGTTCCATACTATATCAACAGCAGTTAAAGAACCAAAGATAACCATAAGCACAACAAACAATCTATATGATGTTAGTAAAGTTTTACTACCACTTATAAATTCTATATTTGATTGACCGTAGTAGTAATTACCTATTATAGAAGTGAATGCAAATAAGAATATACAAATTGCTATAAAGTAATCACCAAAAACTCCTATTTGAGATGATAATGCATATTGAGTTAATTGAATACCTGATAAATTACTAGATGCATAATCTGAGCAAGTTAGTATTATAAATGCAGTACAACTACATATAACAATAGTATCTGTAAATACTCCAAGAGCTTGAACAAGACCTTGGCTAACTGGATGTGATGTAGTAGCTGTAGCAGCTGCATTAGGAGCACTACCCATACCAGCTTCATTAGAGAATAAACCTCTTTTTACACCCATAAGTATAGTAGTACCTATACCACCACCTGCTATAGCTTGTAATCCAAATGCATTTTCCATGATTAATTTGAAAATTTCAGGTAATTTATCTATATTTATAACTACTACAAATAATGAAACAAGTATATAAGCTACTGCGAATATAGGTACAACAACTTCTGAAATTTTAGCAACTCTATGAACTCCACCAAAAATTACGGAAGTTGTTAAAACTGCAAGAACTATTGCCATAAAGCTTTTATCAATACCAAATGCAGATTTGAAAGCTTCAGCTACTGTGTTTGATTGTATTGCATTAAAAACAAATCCGAAACAAACTGTGATAAGTATAGAGAATACAACACTCATGAATTTGTTGTTAAGTCCTTTATCTATATAATAAGCAGGACCACCTCTAAAACCATCTTTGTCTTTAACTTTATATATTTGAGCAAGTGTAGATTCAACGAAACTAGATGCCCCTCCTATTAAAGCAACCAACCACATCCAAAATACAGCACCAGGACCACCCAAAGTTATAGCGATTGCGATACCTGCAATATTACCAGTACCTACTCTAGAAGCTGTACTTATACAAAAGGCTTGGAAAGAAGAAACTTGACCTTTCTCTTTATCACCTACTGAAGATGAGCCTAATAAGCGTATCATTTCTTTGAAATATCTAAATTGTACAAAATTACTTTTAATTGTAAAGTAAATTCCTAAAATTAATAATAATGCGATTAAAACATATGACCATAAAAAATTATTCAATGATGAAACTATGTTGTTAAAAAAATTCAAATAAATCCCTCCTAATAATGAAAAATAATTTTATAAATTCTTGAAAAAGAAATTTAAAGTCGAATAAAATTCATTTTTAAAGAATTATATAATAAAAAAATGAATAAAGCAACACTTAAAACACTTAAAAAAGCTAGGAAAATGTTATTTTTAATTAAAAATATATGAATAATTTTAAAATAAAATTGCAAAAAAAGAAAAAAGGTTAAAAAAATAAAGAGTTTGAATGATTTATTGTTAAATATTAAGTAAATATATAGATATTTTATATATAAAAATAAATTGAGAAAAAGTTATCATATATTAACTAAAACTACTTGATTCTACAAAAAATTAATTATATAATAATATATGTAATAAAATTAAATTAAATTTTATTTTATTTATGAAAACGTAATTCAATACTAAGGAGTGTAAAATATGGGTCTATTCGATATATTCAAAAAGTCAAAGCAAGAAGATGTTAAAGGAATAGTATCACCTACAAATGGAGAATTATTAGAAATAACTAAAGTTCCAGATGAGGTATTCTCAACTAAAATGATGGGTGATGGATTTGCTATAAAATCATCTGATGGTGTTATAGTATCTCCGGTAGACGGTAAAATAGGAGTAGTTTTTGAAACTAAGCATGCAATAATAATAGAATCTACAGAAGGTAAAGAAATACTTATACACTTAGGTATAGATACTGTAAATCTAAAAGGTGAAGGATTTGAAGTATTTGTAAACGTAGGTGATGAAGTTAAAGCTGGGGATAAACTAGTTAAAATGGACTTACCATTTATAGAAGCTAATGCTAAATCATCAATAAGTCCAGTTATATTCACAAACTTAGAATCTAATGAATCTATAAAAGTTACAGAAGGAACAGTTAAAGCTTCTGAAGCTGGTAGAGTAGAAATAGTTAAGTAATATAAAAGAGTCTGCTATATAGACTCTTTTTTTTTATTGTATAAATACAGGCATTTTTTGAACCTATACAACATAAGTTTTAATATAGTATTTATATTAAACTAAGGGGGAAAAAATTATGAAAAGCCAATTAATAAGAGATTTACACTCTGTAAATATTAGGAGACATCCTATAACTAGAAAAAAATTAGAAAGTTTAAAAACTTCAGAAATAGTTAATATATGGTTTGAATATTTTAAAAAATAAGAAAAATAAATTAACAATAAAAGTAAAAGTCGCATATTGCGGCTTTTTTTATTTAA
Organism: Paraclostridium sp.; assembly: GCF_051657365.1. Taxonomy (NCBI): domain Bacteria; kingdom Bacillati; phylum Bacillota; class Clostridia; order Peptostreptococcales; family Peptostreptococcaceae; genus Paraclostridium; species Paraclostridium sp. The sequence continues at coordinate 4,666 of NZ_JBOFKN010000134.1, read as the reverse complement.
AATAAAAAATGTAAACTTTAAAAATAAAAATAGTTGACCTAAACGCAAACCAAAGTTAAAATAAAGTTAACAAATAACAAGTAAGGGGAAAAATATATGTTATATAGAATGTGTGAGATGATAAAAGGCGGATATAAAATTAACAAACAAGAAGCTATAGAACTTTTAAATTATAAGACGGATGAGTTAGCTAACTGTGCAGATAATATAAGAAAATATTTTCTTGAAAAAAATTTTGATACATGTTCAATTGTAAATGGTAAGAGTGGTAAGTGTAGTGAAGATTGTAAATTTTGTTCTCAGTCAGCTTTTCATAAAACAGATATAGATATATATCCTTTATTAAGTCAAGAACAATTTTTAAAAGATGCCAAACACCATTTTGAAAAAGGAGTTAAACGATATTCTATAGTTACATCAGGAAAAAAACTAAATAATATAGAATTAAAAAATATATGCAGATCGTATAATGCTATAAAAAATGAAGTTGGTATAAAAGTGTGCGCGTCTCATGGATTGCTTGATAAACATGAACTTAAGCAATTAAAGTTATCAGGAGTTGAAAGATATCATAATAATTTAGAAACATCTAGAAATTTTTTCAATAAAATATGTACAACTCATACATATGAAGACAAAATAAAAACTATAAAAGCAGCTCAAAATATTGGATTAGAGGTTTGTAGTGGAGGAATAATAGGGCTTGGTGAAAGTGAAATCGATAGAATTGACATGGCTTTTGAACTTAGGGATTTAAATATAAAGTCAATACCTATTAATATTTTGAATTATATAGAAGGCACTAATATTAAACTTGAAAGACCTATAACAGAAGATGATGTTTTAAAAACTGTAGCAATTTTTAGATTCATAAATCCAAATAGTTATATAAGATTAGCGGGAGGGAGAAACTTACTAACTAATTATGGGGAACTAGCTTTTCAAAGTGGTGCTAATGCTACTATAACAGGAGATTTACTTACAACTTGTGGAAATAATATAGATAATGACATGAAAATGATTAAGTCGTTAGGCTTTGATATATAAGAAGGAGATATGAAAATGAATGGAATATTTATAGTAGGAACAGATACAGATGTAGGAAAAACATACATAAGTGCGCTTTTAATGAAAAAACTTATAGATAATAATATAAATGCAACATATTATAAATCTGTATTAAGTGGTGCTTATGAAGAAAATGAAAATCTAATTCCTGGAGATGCAAAATATGTATGTGATGTTTCTGGACTTGATGAGGAATATGACCATATTGTTTCTTATTCGCTTAGAACACCGGTTTCACCTCATCTAGCAGCAAAAATAGAAGGTAAAGATATAAATTTAGAGAAGATAAAACATGACTTAAATAGGCTTAGGGATAAATATAATTTTATTCTAGCTGAAGGCAGTGGGGGTATAATTTGCCCTATAAAAATAAATGAAAATGAAACTATATTGCTAGAGGATATAATTAAAATTACAGGATTTGATGTAATTCTTGTAGCAAGGTCAGGTGTGGGAACTATAAACCATACGGTACTGACCGTAGAGTATTTGAAATCTAAAAATATAAATTTAAAAGGAATTATTTTAAATGAATATGATAAAAAAAATATTGCGCATAAAGATAATGCAAAAATAATAGAAAAATTGACTAATATTAATATAATAGCATATGTTCCTAAAAATGAGGATAATGAAAAAATCAAAGAAATAGAAATAAATTTAGATTTAGATCAAATTGAAAGTTATTAAAGGGGGATATAAAAAATGAATTTAGTTGAAAAAGATTTAAAATACATATGGCACCCATGTTCTCAAATGAAGGACTATGAAACTTTTAATCCTATAGTAATTGAAAGTGGAGATGGAATATACTTATATGATATAGATGGAAATAAGTATATAGATGCAATAAGTTCGTGGTGGTGTAATTTATTTGGACATGCAAATAAAAGAATAAATAAAGCCATATCAAATCAAGTTAATACACTAGAGCATGTTATATTTGCAAATTTCACTCATAAACCAGCTGTTAAACTTTGTGAGAGAATAATACAAATTGCACCAGACAGACTTAAAAAAGTGTTTTTTACAGATAATGGATCAGCATCAGTGGAATGTGCTTTAAAAATGAGCTTTCAATATCATGCACAGGTTGGAAAAGAAAAAAAGAAAAAATTTGTAGCTATAACAGATGCATACCATGGAGAAACAATAGGTGCTCTTTCAGTGGGTGACTTAGATTTATATAGTAAAGTATACAAACCTATAATGTTAGATACTGCTAGAGTTGAAGGTCCTGATTGTTACAGATGTAAGTTTAAAAAACAAAGAGAATATTGTAGTGCAGAGTGTTTTTTATACATGCAGGAATACATAGAAGACAATCATGAAGAGATAGCTTCTGTAATAATTGAACCTATGGTCCAAGGAGCAGCTGGTATGAAAATATATTCTCCTATTTATTTGAGAAAACTAAGGGACATATGCGACAAATATGACATACATTTAATAGCTGATGAGATAGCTGTTGGATTTGGAAGAACTGGCAAGATGTTTGCATGCGAACATGCGGATATATCTCCAGATTTTATGTGCTTATCTAAGGGGCTTACAGCAGGATATGTGCCTATGGCATTAGTATTAACAACTGACAAGATATATGATGCATTCTATGATGATTATAGTACATATAAAGCTTTTATGCATAGTCATACATACTCAGGAAATCCTATAGGATGTACTATAGCAAATGAAGTTTTAGATATATTTGAAGATGAAGACATACTTTTACAAAATCAAAGTAAGGCAAAGTGTTTTTATAATAAAATACAACAAAGTTTAGGATCGCATGAACATGTGGGAGAAATAAGAAGTTCGGGACTTATAAATGCGATTGAATTAGTAGTGGATAAAGAGACAAAAGAAGGATTTGATTCAAATTTAAGATTAGGATATAAAATTTATCAAAGAGCTCTTAAAAAAGGGGTATTATTAAGGCCCCTAGGAAATGTGTTATACTTCAATCCACCATATGTAATATGTGAAGATGATATGGATAAAATGATTAGAGTATGTAAAGAATGTATTGATGAAGTGCTAAAAAACTTATAATGTAGAAAGGGAGTTTAACTTAAATGGAGGACTCCCTTTTAAAATAGAATTACTTGTATTTTATAGGTTCTTTGTAAATATCTCCTTTAGTATCTACCTTTATAGAATTAATTACTAAAAGCTTACCTTGAGTTCCTAAGTCTTCTATTTGATATACTAAATCCATTCCTTTAATCACTTTGCCGAAACCGGCATATTTTCCGTTAAGATGAGAAGCTGATTTAGTGATAATGAAAAATTGACTACCAGCACTATTTTTAGAATGACTTCTAGCCATAGATAAAACACCTTCTGTATGTTTTAAATTATTTCTAAATTTGTTTTTATTGAATTCACCTTCAATAGTATATCCAGGGCCACCTATTCCAGTTCCTTCTGGACAACCTCCTTGTATAACAAAGTTTTTAACTACTCTATGAAAAGTTAAGTTGTTATAAAAATTACTATTAGATAAAGATATAAAATTGTTTACTGTATTTGGAGCTATATGAGGGTAAAGTTCAGCTTCTATAACACCTATATCCTTAACATCAATATAAGCTATAGGTAATTCTTTTGGAGTAAATATTGATTTTTCTGGTATTTCTTTTTTAGATAAGTTAAATAAGTTTGATAATTTAGATAAAAATCCATTTTCTTTATTCATAAAAATTCACCTTTCAAATTTTAGATAAATTTAATTATATCATATAATTATTATAATAAAATATAAATATTTGTATAAGTGAACTTATGTTTGTCCATAATTAAGTTAATAAAACATAATGGAGGAGGAACTAAATTGAATAGTATAATTTTAGTTGGAAGATTAACAAAGGATCCAGAAATTCAATATATTGGAGAAAAAGCAATACCGGTTGCGAAATTTACACTAGCTGTAAGTAGAAATATAAAAAAGGAAAATAGACCTCAAAAAACAGACTTTATAAAAATTGAAGCATGGAGAGAAGCAGTTGGCATATGCTCAGATAAATTTAAAAAAGGAAGTTTGGTTTCTGTAACAGGAGAACTTAGGATAGATGAATATAAAGATAAAGAAGGAAATAATAAATATATGACAAAGGTTACTACATATAATGTGAATTTGTTAGAACATAATAAAACTCAATTTAATGGAATAGATATATTTAAAAATGAAAATAGTGTAAAGGTAGATGAAGCTGCACTTCCATTTTAATTATAAGGACGCCTCTTATAAAGTTATTTAAACTATAGAAAGTGAATATAACTTATTAAGGGGTGATTTTTATTTTGAAATTAAATATAGAAAAAAATACATATGAAAGTGATTATATAAGAATAGATGCAAACACAAGACTATATGATTTATTAGAGGATTTAAATAGTTGTCAAAATTTATTTGGGATTGAAAATATTATTAATAATATTGTTTTTTTAAATTTAGATGCAAATATTACACTAACTGAATGTATTTTAAGTGAAAATATAAGAATATTAATTTTGCCTTTATTATTATCATTAGATGCATTTATAGAACTTGAATCATCTAATTACGAACGAACTGTATTAATAAGGCATTTTATAA
>NZ_JBOFKN010000133.1:0-20785 GCF_051657365.1 Paraclostridium sp. | reverse complement strand
GTTACTAATTAAGTATATTTCAAATTTTTTATAAATTAAAACAAATCAATTTTACATTGTATTATTTAATATATATTGTTATTATTACAATGTAATTTAGGATTTATATAAGTTTGGAGGTCTTAATATGATTGCATCTAAAGAAGTTAAATATTTTTTCATTACTATCTTAATCATTTGTACTATAGCATTTAGTGTAACTATACCTCTTACTCAATTAGGATTATTAAAATATGGTTCTCCTATATTTATGATATTTTATGGGTTATCAGGATATTCTCCAGCAATAGCTGGACTAATGGTAAAAAAGAAATTTTGCTCGAATTCAGATTTCAAAAAATTTCTTAAAAGCTGTATTAACATAAAAAGAAGCTTTAAGGAATATTTATATGTTATAATTTCAGCTTTAATATTATGGACAATTCCGTTTATAGTAGTAGCTTTAGTTAAAGATCAATATGTACTTTTAAATTCACCTTTAATTTTCTTAAGTTGGATAACCCCTATCATGATATTAGGTGGAGGTTTAGAAGAAATAGGGTGGCGCGGATTTTTACTGCCTAAATTACTTAACAAATATTCGTATATAAAAAGTTCATTAATAATAGGTGTTATTTGGTCATTGTGGCATTTACCTTTATGGTTTGTTGTAGGTTCACCTCAACAAAACTTAAACTTTTTACCTTTTGCATTAAGTTGTATAGCATCTTCATTTGTTTTAACTTTTATATATACTCATACTAACAGTGTTTGGTTATGTATATTATTCCATGCTTTAGACAATGCTTGTTCTTATGTTTTTACTTATTCTGTAGATATGCACATTGTAATATCAATTGCTACCGCATTAGCTGGATTTATGATTTTATATCTGTCTAATAAGTATTTAAAACATGTTTAAGTATGATTAAAATAAATAAGGATACCTTGAAATTTTTTCAAGGTATCCTTATTTATTTTAATTTAACATTTCTAAGATATAATCTAATTCATCTTTCAACTTAATAGCCTCATGTTCTGATATTCCTATTGAACAAAAAGCTTTCATAGGAACATTTTCCATATCAACTTTTAAATTTCTACCTTTTTCAGTAAGTTCCACAATAACAACTCTATCATCTTTAGGGTCTCTATATTTTTTTACTAGTTCCATCTTCTCTAGCTTCTTAATAAGCGGCGTTAAAGTTCCCGAATCTAGATGAAGCTTTTTTCCTATGCCTTTAACACTTATTTTTTCTTCTTCCCACATTACCATCATCGTTAAGTATTGAGTGTACGTAATGTTATGTTCATCTAATATGGGTTTGTACCTTTTTATTATTTCTCTCGATGCTGCATATAATCTAAAACATAACTGGTTATCTAATTTTAAATTACTATCTTTCATAAACCCTCCCCCTATAATGTATAATCTGTAATTTGTCCAAATTTAAGTTTTGGTTTTATCATATATTATCTTAGATATTTTTATTTTATTAACCGAACTATATCTTTTTTTATTTTATTCGGAGATGTCGTAGGTGCGTATCTTTTTATTACATTCCCTTTATCATCAATTAAAAACTTCGTAAAGTTCCACTTTATATCACTTTTAAAAATCCCTTTTTCTTGACTCTTTAAATATTTATATATAGGATGGGCATCAGTCCCATTTACATCTATCTTTTCAAACATTTTGAATGTAACGCCATAGTTTATTTGACAAAAGCTACTTATATCATCACTTTTTGATAATTCTTGATTTTTAAATTGACCGCATGGAAATCCTAAAATCTCAAAATTTTTATCCTTAAATTCTCGATACAGTTCTTCTAAATCTTTAAATTGAGGCGTTAGTCCACATTTACTTGCAGTGTTTACAACTAAAATCACTTTATTTCTATATTCATTCATGCTTATTTCTTTACCCTGTATGCTTTTTGCCGAAAATTTATAAAACATATTATCACCCTTTTCAATTTCATTAAATTTAATTTCGCGCAATCAATTTGTCTATGTTCATTATATAAGTTGTATAAATCACTGTCAATATTTTTAATATTTTTCTAAATTCAACTTTATGCAACTAGTATTTCAATAAAAATAGACTAGAATAATTTATCCTAGTCTATTTTTATTATCTATTTTATATTTTCTTTATCTATCTCACCAAAAGAATTTGCAACTGCTATAGTTGAAGCCATAGCTCCATTTACATTAAGCATTGTACGCCCCATATCTAGTATAGGATCTATTGCAAGTATTCCTCCTAATAATGGGAAATATGCTCCCATACCCATCCCAGATATAACTACTGAGACAGACATAGTCGCAGTTCCTGGTATACCTGCTATACCTAAAGAACTTATAGTTATTACTATTAATAACATTATATAAAAACTAAAATTCATAGGTGTTCCAGACATATTTGCCACAGTCACTGCCATCAATGCTGGATAAATTCCTGCACATCCATTCATCCCCATATTAGCTCCTAAGCTTCCTACAAAACTAGATATACCTTGATCTACTTTTAAATTATCATTAAGTGTTTCAATCGTAACTGGTAAAGTTCCTAAACTAGATCTTGATGTGAATGCTAATATAAGTGGTTTAGATACATTTTTTAAATATTTTATAGGATTTACTCCATTTATTGATATTATTATTAAATGTACTACAAACATTATAGCTACACTTACATAAAGAGCTAATATAAAATCTAATACTCCTAATATCGAAGATATACCTCTATCTACTATAGCAGTAGCCATTAATGCAACCACTGCATATGGCATTAATTTTATAACTGTTATAGAAACACTTATTATTATCTTATAAAATGCCTCAACCAAATCTACAAATGGTTTAATAGTTTCAGAGTGCTTTTTACTCAATCTTTTTATTGCAATTCCTAAGAAACCAGCAAATATAACTATAGCTACTACATTAGCTTGCGCCATTGCATCAACCGGATTAGAAGGTAGTAGCCCTCTTAGAGTATCTACTATTGGTGTCACTTCTCTCATTTCACTTGTTTGCTTTACAACTTCTTGTCCTACTCCTAAGTTGAATAAGTTTCCAACTATTATACCGATCATTGCTGCTATAGCCGTTGTACCAAGTAACATAATTATAGTTCTCGCCGTTAACTTTCCTAAGTTCTCGCCTTCTTTTAAATTCATTATTACTCTTACAATTGATACAAATACAAGTGGTACTACTAGCATTTTTAAAAGATCCATAAATCCATATCCAAATAATCCATACCATTTAGATACTTCTGTTAACCAAGCTATTTTTGTAGGATCACTTGGAAAACCTGCTATAAATTGAATTATAATTCCTAATCCAACCCCCATTACTATCGACACAATCATCAATTTAGTAAAGTTTAACTTTTTGCTTAATTTTTTGACTATAAAAAATAGTCCTATTAAAATACCTATAGATAACACTGTCATCCAGTTAGTTACCATAAGAAATTCTGAAAAAAATGTATAATTCATATGTTCCTCCTTAGACTTTTTGCAAAGTTAAAGGCTTTGCTTGTTTATTAATATAACAAGACATGGTATTAATATCAACTGGTAACTTTTTGGTAACTCTATATTTTTATTTTTCAATTAATCATTACATACTATATTTTCATTACTCCATTCTATCATCGTTGCCATTATATGAAGTAGTGATAATCCTGATTTACTTAAATAGTAAGTTGATTCCACAGTATTTTTCATTACCTTTTTATCATTTATTACTATGTTATTATATATTAATAAATCTAACTGCTGAGTTAGCATTTTTTTGCTACATCCATCTATTTTTCTTTGTAATTCTCCAAACCTTATTTTATTATCATGTATTACCCATATTATCTTCCCTACCCATTTTTTACCTAATACATTAGATAGAGCTTCTACTGGACAGTCATATGTCATATCGTCAACATTGTACATCAATTTGTCCTCCTGATTTTTAACTTTGTATACAAGATTATAATATTACTTATATTTTGTCCAATTTTGATTTTTATGAATTTTAAATCAACTTATCTAATTATAGATTTTATCTATAGTTAATACATAATAAATAAACCTATAATTCATAGTTTATTTCAAACTTTAAATTATAGGTTTATCTTTATTTTTTTACTTATCTAATTTCATATTTTTTATTCTTAATTGATCTAATTGAGATACTGCACTTGAAACAGCCATTTGTCCTTGTCCTGCCGACTTAAGATATTGATATGGCTTGCCCGCACAGTCGCCAGCTGCATATAAACCAACTATATTCGTTCTCATTTCTCTATCTGTTTTTATATGAGCTCCATCAACTTCTAATCCCGGTACCATATAACTTGGAGAAACACTATCCTTTATAACAAAAACTCCATCTACATCTAATTCTCTATCTTTTAATATTAATTTATTTACTAAGTTTTCTCCCTTTATTTCTAATGGGTTACTATCGATTATTTCTATAGACGAATCTAAATTATTAGTTAATTTATACATAGGTATATAGTAAACTTTAGAAGCTATTTCGCTTAAAAAGTTTGCATCTTCTTCACCTTCATGGTTATAACCTATAATTGCGACAACCTTATCTCTGTATAATCCAGCATCACAAGTAGCGCAATATCCTACACCTTTTCCTAAATACTCAGCTTCACCTTTAATCATTTTTCCATATTGAACCCCTGTAGCTATTATTACAGTAGTTGCCTCATATGTTTTATCTCCAACAAGTAGGGCAAAATAGTCTCCCATATTGTATACATTATTAACTCTCTCTTGAGTTATTTTTATATCCATTTCTCTTATATGATTTATAAATTTTTCACTTAAATCTTTTCCACTTACATCATATATCCCTAAATAATTATCTATAGACGGAGCCTTAATAAGCTTATCGCTTCCATTTTCATTTCCAAATAATACTATATTCTTATTTCTTATTTTTGCATTTATAGCTGCTGCTAATCCTGCTGGTCCACTACCTACAATCGCTATATCATATCTCATTATCATCAATCCTTCCTATAAATTATATATGAGATTTTACCATTTCTTCTAGTTTTTGTTTTTGTATAAACCCTACTAATCTATCAGTTTCTTTTCCTTCTTTAAATACTATAACTGTAGGAACTGTAGTTACCTCAAATTTTCTAGCTAATTCTAAACTTTTATCTATATCTACTTTTAAAAATTTAGCTCTATCTTCCATATCTTGTCCTAACTCCTCAAATACTGGAGATGACATCTTGCAAGGTCCACACCAAGTTGCAAAGAAATCTACTACAATCATTTCATCTGCATTTTCTACCTCAGTTTTAAACTCTTCTGTTTCTATTATTCTAGTCATCATTATATCCCCTTTGCTTTCTTATTTTTAATACATTTAATATATCAACTTTTAATTCACATAACAATTAGTTACTTATTTGTAACTAGGTTATAATAAGTAGTATTCCCAGTTTATAATTTAGCTTATAATTATTTTTAAATTTATAAATAAAAAAGCTAGCCCCATTACTTTAATAAGCATCAGGCTAGCCTTAATTATAATATTTTAACTTAATTTATATAAAATCACATCATCGTTTTCTAAGTATTTTTTAACATCTATTACTCTTTGGTTAGAAGAGCCTCTTAATTTTATAGATAAGTTTTTTCTATCTTCTTCAAACTTACCATCAACTAATATATCTATATAATTTAAAATTTTTCTTTGAATATCATTAAAATTTTCTATCGTATAGCCTGTCCACAAATATATAATTTTTTCTGGATAATTGCGTTTAAATTCTTTACATAAATTTATTACACCTTCAATATTTTGCGAACACAATGGTTCTCCACCTAAAACAGCTAAATCTCTTTTTATATTATTCTTATTAATATTGTTTAAAACATAATTTAAATCTTCTTCTGTAAATTCATGTCCACCATCAAAATCCCAAGTTTCTTTATTAAAACAACCAATACAATGATGAGGACATCCTTGTGTCCAAAAAGACATAGTTATTCCAAGTCCATTAGCTATATCATTATCTTTTATTTTAGAAAATCTCATATTATTCACCTCAAACTTATAAATGTAGCACTCTTTCTCCTATTTCTTGAGTACGTCCTTTTCCCCACATATTCGCACCTATATATCCACAAGTTCGTCTCATAACTTGCATTTCATTTTTATCTCTATTTCCACAGTTAGGGCAATACCATTCTAAATCTTTATCTAGTTTTATCTCTCCTGTATATCCACATTTGTAACAAATATCTGGTTTAGTATTTATTTCAGCATATTGTATATTGTGATATATGTAATTTATTATTTGCTCAACTGCTGGTAAATTTTTGCTCATATCTGGAACTTCTATATAACTTATACACCCACCTAAGCTTATATCATGGAACTGACTCTCAAATTTAAGTTTTTCAAAAGCATCTATTTCTTCACTTACATGAACATGATACGAATTTGTATAATACATTCTATCAGTTACATTTTCTATTTCTCCAAATTTTTGTTTGTCTATTCTACAGAATCTTGAGGTTAAACTTTCTCCAGGAGTCCCATATAATCCAAATCCAAGACCTGTTTCATCCTTCCAGATTTGACAAGCATCATTTAAATATGTCATAACTTTAAGTGCAAATTCTTCGCCTTCTTTTGTTGTATGACTTACTCCTAACATAGCTTGTGTCATTTCGTACACGCCAACATAACCTAAAGAAAGAGTTGAGTATCCATTTTCTAATAGTGGATCTATTTTTTCTCCTTTTTTAAGTCTAGCTATTCCACCATGTTGCCAATGAATAGGCGATACATCTGATATTACACCCTTTAATAACTCATGTCTAACCATTAAGGCTTCTCTACAAAGGTCTAATCTTTCATCTAATACTTCCCAAAACTTATCCATATTTTTATTTGCTGTTAATGCTACCTGAACTAAGTTTAATGAAATTACTCCTTGATTAAATCTTCCATACCATTTGTACTCTCCATTTTCATCCTTCCAAGGAGATAAATGACTTCTACATCCCATTGGCGGGAATGTATTTCCTTCATAATTCTTTCTCATTATTTTAGCACTTTGATAATCTGGAACTAATCTTCTAGTACTACACTCAGCTGCTAACTTAGTTATATAATCATATTTTCCACCTTCTAAGCAGTTATGATCATCTAATAAGTAAACTAACTTAGGAAACTCTTCTCCAACTTCTTGTCCCTTGTAGTTTTTCATTCCTTCTAATCTTTGTGTTATCATTTCTTTGCATATTAATGCCATCTCTTTTTCATACTTATTACCTTCTTCTATTTCTAGGTATATAGTTGAAAATGGAGATTGTCCATTACTTGTATATAATGTAGATAGTTGATATCTTATAGTTTGTATACCACTCTTTAACTCTTCCATCATTCTATCTTCAGCTAATTCTTTTGCCATTTCTTCTGAATATTTTTGTATATATTTATTATAGTATTTATCATATGAAACTCTTAAAAATGGTGCTATATGTTTTATCGTTATAGAGTTTCCACCATATTGACCACTAGCTATTTGAGCTATTATTTGTGTCGTTACCGTGCACGCTGTCGTAAATGATTTAGGTGATTCTACCAATTTATTACTAATTACAGTTCCATTATTTAACATATCTTCTAAGTTAATAAGCATACAATTGTGAATAGGTTGTATTGCATAATCCATATCGTGATAATGAAGTACTCCTTCATCATGTGCATGCGCTATATGAGCTGGAATTAATTTTCTTCTAGCAATATCTTTTGATACTTCTCCAGCTATTAAATCTCTTTGAGTTGATGCTAATAATCCATTTTTATTAGAATTTTCATTTATAACATCTTCATTACTATTATCTAAAAGACCTAATATACTTTCATCTGTAGTATTGTCTTCTCTTTTAAAAGATTGCACTGCTCTATATCCTTCATATGCCTTAGCTGTTAACTCATGCTTACAGTCTATTAAACTTTTATATACCATATCCTCAACTTGGTTAACAGTAGATAAATTCGGATTTTCATTGCACTTAAGTTCAATTTGGTCAGATATTTCTGTAGCTATTTTAGCTTCATATATACCACTTCCATACTTCATAGCTTTAAGTATTGCATTTTCTATTTTAGTCTTATCAAACTCTGCAATACTTCCATCTCTTTTAATAATATTTAGTTGTTTGTTCATAAAACTCTCCTTTTGTCTAATACATCTTGATTGATTAAATTTTATTCTACAAAAGTATTGACTTTTATAATTTCATATTGTATACTGCAATGATTTTTTATACCATATGTAGTAATTCCATAGTTCATTCTATACTATATATGGTATTTATTCAAGTTGATAAATAAGCTATTAAAGTTGTTTTTTATGTTAAAATTGAAAAGAAACCGCCCCACTCCTAAGGTTGAGATACAGTTTCTTTTTTCAAAAAAAATTATAATATTTTTTTATATATTATTTAATACAGGTGCTAATGACGAATCATTAAAAAAAGTATTAGCATTATACAAATAAAGCATGTCTGTTATGTTTTTTTCTTTGATTAATTTCTCAATATCCTCATAATAGTATCTTGGATCTACCATAATTATTTCTTTATAATATGGAGTTAAAAATTGAACAAAGCTATTTGCGTATGAATCTTTTATAATAAGTAATGTTTTATCACTTGTGCTAGTAGTTTTTATATCAACTAATGGATGATTACCACCTAAAAACACTTCATATTTATCTTTTTTATTTAAAGCTTCACTACTATATATAGTAGGTGATTTTTTCTTTTCTTCTTTATATTCCACTATAACTTGATCATTTTTATCTTTAGGTGTGTATATGTCAACTTTATCTGGGTCTACTTTATATCCACTTTTCGAGTATAGCGTTCCATAAAAATCATTAGCGACTCTAAGCTTATCATAACTATCAGGTTCAACTTTTAAATTAGTTTTTTTAGCAAAATCTAAAAATGCATAGTATGCTCCCGTTGTAGTCCAGTGGTGGTCTGTTTTATAATATATATATTCATCTTTGTGTTTTGTTAATGCATCGGAAACATTAACAAAGTTTATATTTGAATCAATAGATTTATCCAATTCATGCAAATATTTATCTTGATCATAAACAGGCGCACAATTAGGCAACTTATCTTCTAAAATACTAACTGAATTAGGAGCTATAAGCATATATTCTTTTATGTCTTTATGTTTACTTGCAAAATTATTTATAGCCTTTATATTATCATTTAAATATTTTTCATTTGGTTTAGTAAAGTCTTCTATTAAATAGCCATCTTTACCTTTAAATACACCATTTTCACTATTTTTACCTAAAAGTGAATCTACCTTAGTTTTAATTTTAATAAATCCATCTCTTCCTACTATTTGATCTACTGTATATTTTTCGTATTTTTTAGTAAATCTGCCTTCAAATAATCTATCTAGTGTAAATCTAGGTTTTTGTTGCAAAATCCTATTTTCATTTTCTGAAAACTGTTTATCTTTTGTTATAAGATTTAACCCTACAAATGCAAATATTGTTATTATAAACATAAAAGTCATAAGTTTAACATATACATTTCTATATTTTCGTGAATTTTTATTGGTAAATTTCAATGTTCTCACCTCTTCTAGAATCTAAAGTATAAGAAAGGATTATATGTTTCATTTACCAGGTAAGCTATACTTACAAATAGTAATATAAACTGAACTGATGTAGCAAATACGACACCTTTCATTTTTCCATTTTTTATTATTTGATTAAATACCTTATTAACTAAAGGTGTGGAACACAATACTAAAATTATTAAAAGAATTAAATTAGTATATATATAATATACAAATGTAGAATCAATTATAGGATTTCCATTTAAAAAGAACATTACTTTTAAATATTCTAAGGACTTTTGTATACTATCTATCCCAAAGAATGTCCATCCTACCATTATCAATACCATAGTATATATATGTTTGATAAAATTAGGCATATTTTCTAAAATATTTTTCAAGAAAAATTTTTCTATTATCAAGATTACTCCATAATATAACCCCCATAATATAAAGTTCCAATCTGCACCGTGCCATAATCCAGTAAGAAACCAAACAACGATTAAATTTCTAAGTTGGAATATTGTACTACATCTATTTCCTCCAAGAGGTATATATACATATTCTCTAAACCAACTACTTAATGATATATGCCATCTTCGCCAAAACTCTGTAACGCTTTTAGATATATATGGGTAGTTAAAGTTTTCTATAAAATCAAATCCAAACATTTTTCCAAGTCCTATTGCCATATCTGAATATCCACTAAAATCAAAATATAATTGTAATGTATATGCTGCAATAGCAAGCCATGCTGTTAATACCGATATGTTGTTTACGTCATATTGTTGTATACTCGTAAATATCATTCCTATATTATTTGCAAGAAGTACCTTTTTAGCAAGACCTTGTATGAATCTTTCGACCCCTTCTCCAAATTTATTAGTGCTATGAATTCTATGCTTTAATTGATAATCTATATCTACATATCTAACAATAGGCCCTGCAACTAATTGTGGAAACATAGTTACATATAGCCCAAATGATATTAAATTTTTTTGAACATTTACTTTTCCTAAGTAAACATCTATTACATAGGATAGTGTTTGGAATGTGTAAAACGATATACCTATAGGTAATGGTAACTGTTCATATCCTATATTAAGAGAAAATACACTGTTTATATTTTCAATTAAAAAACCATAGTATTTAAAAAATCCTAGTATACCTAAGTTTATAATAACTGCAATGATAAAAATTCTTCTCGATTTAATTTTATGTTTTCTATACTTATTAATTAGCAACCCTATTAAATAATCAAATATAGTTGTAAATATCATAAGAAAAACATATATAGGCTCTCCCCATGCATAGAAAATTAAACTTATTAAAAGCAATACTGTATTTTTTATATTCCTAGGTGAAATATAATATAAAATCAGAGTTATTGGTAAAAAAGTGAATAAAAATATTATGCTACTAAAAACCATAGATTTACTTCTCCCTCTTAATTTTTAATGCTTTCTTTAAATGCATCTGTTATTTTATCTAAATCTTTTGATACCGTGTAAAAAATGTAATTTCCCTTATCCTTTAATTCATAATCTTGAAGTAATGCCACTTGTTGTGGTCCATATCCACTAAAACTTTCTATTTGCTTATTGACTCTACTATCTATAGCATCTTCTATCCCCGAAATTTGAGAACTATCTTTAACTTTTATAATAAGCATTTCTTCTACATCCATAGTAGACTTTGGTACATATAGTACAAAATCCTCAAAATCATTTGAATTTAATGCAAAAAATCGTTTAAGTGATTTACTATCTCCTTTTTTCATATTATTTAAATCAACTTTACTACCAATATCATTAACTATGGAATCTAAATTTTTATCATTATTGATTCCACATCCACTTACAACTATCATTGTTAAAATAAAACTAATTGCTAATATGCACTTTTTTATACCTTTCAAAATAATTCCTCCTATACTATAGATTGGCTTTTTCCTTTAAAATATTTAAATATCCTTTATAAAAATTAGGTTTGAAATGTATTCCATCTGGTTCATACAGATTACTTTCTAAATTAATACTTTCATTAACATCTACAAATTCTATATTTAAGTTTTTGCACATATCTTTCAAAGCTTTATTAAAACTATAAACATTTTTAAATTTAGGTTCCTTACCTATAGCCTTTTGATTAGTAGGAATTATAGAAGTCACATATATTTTTGAATCAGGTAACTTTGATTTAACTTCTTTTATAAGCTCTGTATATTTATCAATAAAATCCTTTGAATTATTAAACATCTGCAAATCATTCATACCATAGGTTAGAAATATATTACTAGGTGCAAGATCCACAACTGTATCAACATCATTTTTTGCTTCAACTACAGTTCTACCCTTGTATGCTACAACTGACGCCGGACTTAAAATTTCATATTCTGTTAAGCCTTCTCCTCTAGAATCTCCCATTATTACAGATTCATCAAACACCTTATTGAAATCTTCATCTTTCACTTTATCGTTTTCTTTATCTTTATTTTCACTATTATTATCGATTTTATCTCTTATGCTCGTAATATTTTCATTTTCTAGCTCCTTTATCTTAGCTACGCCTTTATCCGGACTAATATAAGTTTCAGCAAAGTGTTCTTTATATATATACTTAGCTAGATTAAATATTAGTATTATAGCTATAATTCCTAAGGTAACTTTCATAATACGAATACACAAAACTTTTCTCATAAATATCACTTCTTCCTCAGATATATTCTTTATTTAAATCATCTTAAACAACTATATATTATACTCCTAGTTTTTTAATTTTGTATATAAAACTTGAGTTTTTCATACTGTTTTTCGACATATTTTTATTTCCTTCGACATTTTATATAATAACAAAAGGCACTACCGTTTTCTACGACAATGCCTTTATTTCAAAAAATTTACAATTTAGTTTTTTTAATTTGCTACCACAGTATATTTTTCCACAAATTTAACTGGATGATATGATAGTTTAGCTTTTCTAAGTCCTTCAATTCCTAAATCTTCTTCTCTATTTACAAGTTTAACATCACTAAACTCATTTACTAAAAATTCCTTATTAATATATGGATACAATCCCCTTATATCTGCATTAGCTTTTTCAATATGTATAACTGCCATATCCTTATTTAACATTTCACCTATCGAAAAAGCTTCTAACTTAGAATCAATATAAACTCCGGCTATTTTTATTGAATCTTTTAGCTTATCGTAATCTTTAAATATTCTATTAATAGCTTTAAATTCACTATCTAACTCTAAATCTTCATCCTTATCCTTCATCCAATCTTCCATTACTTTTTTACATTCATCGAAATCAACTTCTTTTAAAGTTTTATATTTTACTCTGTCTCCATATTCTTTTATAAAGTTATTTAGATGATTCCTTTTCTTTTGATTCTTTCTACCCGCCAATGTTCTTAGGCTTTCCCCTTCATATATATAGTCAAAGTTATTTCTCTCCTCTATATAGTTGAATTTATTTCCATACTCTTTTTTTAAGTAATCCACTACTTCTTTGCTTATAGCTTTTAAATGTATATTTTTTTCTCTTTGTTCAAAATATTTTATTATAAAATCAAATGCCTTATACATATTTTCATTACTAGCTAAAGGAAGTATTAAAAAACCTTTATTTTCATATTCACCAGAAACTATAGCAAAATCTTCTTCTACATAATATTTAGTTTTATATAAGTCTTTCCACATATATAATGTAGTAAAGCAATACTCACAAGCTTCATAATCTACTAATTCAAAATATTTATCTAATATTTCTTTAGAATCTATATCTATATTTTCAAACAAATTATATCCCTCCAAATTGAAACACATGTTATATATTAATTTAATATATCAAACTTTATTGATATATTAAATTAGTTACTTTTTCGTAACCACATTTTAAATATACATAATTTATAAAATATACATAATTTATGCTTTTGTTACAATTTTGTTATATTCTATACAAATTAAAGTTGTATAATTAATATATTGAACAAATTTGTAGCAAAGGGGACAACAAAAGTGGCTTATTCAAAAGGAAAGCATAGCACAAAAACTAGTAAACTTAATAAACACAATGCAAAGTATATAATCTTACCTATCGTAGTGGCTATAGGTATATTCGTAGGCTATAAAGGTATTTCAAGCGCAATATCATCACAGGAAGATAAACCTACTCAAAAGCTTGTTAATTTACCTCAAGAAATTGTTAACTCTACAGATCCTACTATAGAAAAATTAGTTAAATTAGCTCCAATATATCCTAGAATTTATGATATATTAAACGATACAAGTGCGTATCCTCATGAACTTTTAGTAATGGCTTCTAAAAAACCTGAAACTATAAACTTCGTTGCTGATTATCCAAATAACAAGGGTGGTAAAATAGACAATAACATTTCTGTAAAAGATGAATATACAAAAGGTGAAATTCCTCTATTTATGCAATGGGACGAACGATGGGGATATGATAAATACGGACCAGACTTTTTCGCTATTAATGGATGTGGTCCTACGGCCCTATCAATGGTTACAGTAGGCCTTACAGGTAATACAGATATTACACCTAGCTATGTAGAAAACTTTAGCAAGGAAAACGGATACTTAGTTGATGGAGTCGGAACTGCTTGGTCTCTTATGACTGATGGTGCTAGAAAACTTGGCCTAAAAAGCAAAGTATTGCCATTAAGTGCTGATAGTATAATATCAACGCTAAAAAAAGGTAACCCAATCATAGTAACTATGGGCCCAGGCCACTTTACAACAGAGGGACATTACATTGTATTAACTGGTGTTACTGATGACGGTAAAATAATAGTTAATGACTCTGATAGTAAAAAGAGAAGCAACCAAACTTGGGATGTCGATATTTTCCTTAAAGAAGCAAAAAACTTGTGGGCATTTAGCGTTTAATAAAAAATAACTGTATCAAAATATTATTTATTTTAATACAGTTATTTTTTATGCATTCATATTAAAAAGAAGCTAGCTCAAATTGGGCTAGCTTCTTAAATTTATTAATGAGTAAATCCATATCTTTTGTTTTCTGCTTTCTTACCATGTACTAATATATTAGCATTATTTAAATCATTTATAGCTGTATTTAAATCTCTTATAAATAGCTCAGCCATATCATAACTTAAGTCAGCTCTACATACTATACGTTGTATTATAACTTTATCTAAATTAACTGGTAATGGATATGCAGGTATTTGCCATCCTTTCATTGCTAATCTATCTGCTAAATCATATAATGTCCATTGTACATCATCTTCATTTCTTAATCTATAACATACTATTGGTAAGTTTTCACCATCATTGTATATTTTAAATAACCCTGTATTTTCTATTTCTTTAGATAAGTACATAGCTACTTCTTTTGTACGTTGATGTATTTGTCTGTATCCTTCAAATCCAAGACGTAAGAAGTTATAATATTGTCCTATAACTTGACTTGCTGATCTTGAGAAGTTTATTGCCATTGTTGGCATTGATCCACCTAAATAACTTACTTCAAATATTAATTCTTTTGGTAAGTATTCTTCGTCTTTCCATATTACCCATCCTATACCTGGGTAAACTAATCCGTATTTATGTCCTGATGTACTTATTGATACTACATTTTTTAATCTAAAGTCCCATTCAAGTTCTGGATCTATAAATGGTGTGAATAATCCACCTGATGCTGCATCTACATGTATTGGTAAGCTTATTTTAGCTGTTTTATTGTATTCTTCTACTAATTCATCTAATGCTTTTATATCATCAAATTTACCAGTATATGTTATTCCAAGTAATGCAGCTATACCTATTGTATAATCATCTACATAATCTAATACTTTATCTATATTTAAACTCATGTGCTCTTCGTCCATTGGAACTGTACGCATTTCTATATCCCAATATACACAGAATTTTTCCCAACAAACTTGGTATCCTGAAGATACTACTAAGTTTGGTTTTTTACTTGTAACATCCATTCCTAATTTTTCTGCTCTATTTCTCCATCTAAACTTCATAGCCATACCACCAAGCATACAAGCTTCTGAAGAACCTACTGTTGATGTTCCTATATAGCTCATATCTTTTGGAGCATTCCATAAATTAGCTATCATATCAACACATCTATTTTCCATTTCTGTTGTTTGTGGATACTCTGATTTATCTATTGCATTTTTTTCTAATGTTTCTGCCATAAGTTGAGTTGCTTCATCTTCCATATATGTTTGGCAGAATGTAGCTAAGTTAAGTCTTGCATTTCCTTCATTCATTAACTCATCTTTGATTAATCTATACGCTATGTTTGGAGCAATAGAATCTTTCCCTATTACGTCTTTTGGAATATTAGAGCCAGACTCTATTGTTCCAAACACTGGTGTACTATAATCATCTTCTTTTTTGAATAACATTGTAAAACCCTCCTAAATTATATGCTGTTTATATTATGTTAATTTTAATAATAGTTAATTATTATTATTTATTACTAACTTTTTCACTATTTCTATTTTTTGATGTTATTGAGTATATTACAAATGGTATTAATACTGTAACAACAAAACTTACACTTAATATAGTTATATATTGATGAATGCTATCCCCTTTTAATTGGCTTGGTGGGAAGAATGATATAACTAGTGCAAATATTGAAGTTATAAATCCACACGCTGCAACTATTAATTTAAATACTTTTCCACCAGGTACTTGATAAGAACGTTTTAAATCTGATTTTTTAAGTACTAAATTAAAATATCCAATAAAGAATAATAAATATCCAACTAAATATATAACAACTGTTAATGATATCGCTGTAAGGAATGATACATTGTTTCCTCCACCACCAAAAGTAAGTACTGCTGCCCATATTGTAACGATTACTCCTTGTACAAAAACTAAATTAACAGGAACATCATGTTCATTCGTTTTTGTTAAAGCTTTAGGTAAAATACCTTTTTGAGCTGCTGCATACATACCTCTTGAAGGTCCTACAACCCAAGCACTAACTTCACCCATTACTCCTAATGCCAATAATAAAGCAATTAATTTCACAAGCCATGTAGCATTGCTACTAAAATGTAGTATTAAAACTTTAAATGTTTCAACAACACCAGAGCTTAAACTTAAATCTCCTTGTGGTATTACAGCTGCAACCGTTAATCCACCTATAGTATTTAATATTATAGCTAATATAACTAATATAATCATTGCTAATGGATAATTCTTTTTAGCATTATCTAATTCATTTACATGAGATGCTGAAGCTTCAACTCCCATATAAGCAAGTATAAATGAAACAAAAACAACTAATGTATTTACTTTTGAAAAGTCCGGTACAAAATATTGTGCTCCTATTTTCACATCTAATGGGTTACCTTGAACAATATATGCAATCGATAATCCGAATAATACGATTGCAGGTATTGCTATACCGAATATAAATCCAGCTTTTGCTATTTTTGCTGTGTTTTTAGTACCACCTAATTGTGAGAATGTTAATCCCCAGAATATCACTAGTACTCCTATAAATTTTATTAATGGAACTGTGTTTAATGCATCCCAGTTAAATATATATGAAAAACATCCTAATATGAAGTAAATCATTGTTACAAATCCAACTGTTATTTGAAACCATTGAAAAAATATTGCTGCAAATCCAAATCTCTCTCCTAAAGTATTTCCTACCCATGCAAAAATTCCACCTTCTTGCCATCCGTCAACTGTAGCCATCTCTGCTGCACATAATGCAACTGGTAAAAACCATAATATACCTCCAAGTAAAAGGAAGAATACTAAACTAAATCCTGATGTTGCAAATGTTGGGTATTCATAAACCGTCATAACCATTGATGCGGTCATTGCAAAGAATGCAAATAAACTAAGGGAATTCCTTTTAGCTGTCTGTGCCTCTTTCATGTCAATCATCTCCTAGTGTATTTAATTGTCTACAACATAAATTATTCTAGGCCTATAATAATCAATCGTCGTTTTGTACATTGTATGTATACCCAGTGTATTTTGCATCAAACATCTTTTGCAGAAAAAATTGCAAAAAATTTTATATATGCAATAAAAAAAGCATTAACTTTATTTTTAACAATCAAAAAAGAGAGGATTTCTCCTCTCTTAATACCTATTATTTTACTAACTGTATATCTGTTCTATATATCCTTCACGTTTAGTTGGCTCAATCTCATAATCTTCATATTTATATTTTTTCCCTTTTGATACCAGTAATATTGCTTGTAACATAGTAAATACAAGAGAAGTTTTTTTCTTATATGCCATGTATCTACCATCCCAAGATTCACAATATTTTTCCTTAAACTTCTTAAGTCCTTCAAAAGAATAAAAATATTGTCCATGAGAGTATACTTTAGCAGCTATTCTTTCACTTAAAAATGAATATTTAGATCTCCCTACATTAGATAATGGCGCCATTCCCATATTAAACCTGCTATATCCATTTTCTTGACCATATTTAAATAAATTTACAAATATAAAGTCCATTACCCCATTACAACTGTCTTTTGAAAATCTCATTAAATCAATAGATAAAGTTTTATTGCCATCATACATAGGCATTAAATTTGTAAACCCTTTAATTTCACCATTAATATTCTTTACAACAGCAATAGCATCTCTATTCAAATAGTTTTCATCAAAAAATCCTACTGAAAATCCTTTTTCTTCTCTACCTGAAAGCCATTCATTCGAAATATTATTAATCTCATTAATAAATTCTCTATTAAATGGAGGATATACCATCTCAAAAGTATAACCCTCTTTTTCAACTCTAGAAATTGCATTTCTTACACTCTTCATCTTGCGACCTTCTAGTTTAAATATATCTAAATTTACACTAGCTTCTTCACCTAGTTTTATAAACTCATAACCTGTTTCATGCAAGTATGGTATCATTTTTTTATCTATAGCACAAAATACAGGTGTGTATCCATATTTATCTGCTAATTCATAAAATTCTTGTATAGTTTCAAAAAATTTATCTTTATTTCCTATAATATTCCCAAGTATAAAAATCTTATTAACAGAAATTTGATACTGGATAAATGCATCTTCATCTTTATTTATATAAACAAATTTATCATTTAAGTGTATAAAATGAGTTACTGATGATCCATTATATTTACTTAATATATCATCCACAATATCTTTACATTGATATAATTTAAGTTTTGGAAAATCATTTTTTTTATTCAAGTAATGCATTACCCCTAAAAATACTAGTGATCCTATAAATCCTATAGCACTTACATAGCCTATTTTTTTTACATATCCAATAGTATAATAACTACTTAAACTAAACATAGATGTACTTGCTACCTTAAGATTTAAATTATTATACACTACATATATATATAAGAGTTGGAATGAAAGTAGTACAAATATATTTTTTATAATATATCCCCAACTCATAATAAATCCTTCCCTATAAAATTGCTTTTTACTAATCCTAAGTATAACTCCAACTGTAAGTAAGTATATACTTTCTTCATAATCAAATCCATTTATCAAAGACAATATTCCACCCAATATAACTAATATCATAGCTATTTTATACACAAGTTTCGATCTGCAAGCCATCATACTAGAAATAGCAACTAATAAAAAACCAATTAGTATAGAAATATCCACTGACATGTTCATAATTTTCAATCCAAATAAACTTTTTATTAAATGAACTCTATCAACAATTATTGGCATAGCTTGAGATGCTAACAATACTATCCCTGACGAAAATACTAAAAATATTATTCCATAGTGAGCAGTTTTAGATAACTTTGAAGAAATTATCTCTTTTATATCTTTGTCTAATTTAAGATACAACTCAGATGCATAAAGTCCTATCCCTATTATAAGTGGAATTATATAATATGATATACGATACAAAAATATAGCTAGCATTACTTTTTCAGATGAAACCCCTAATGACTTTAGCCCTAATAATAATGTTAAATCAAATGTTCCAAGACCTCCAGGAGACATACTTACTATTGCAACTACTATGGCTGCCACAAAAATTGGGAAAAACTTTATAATAGATATCTTTTCACCTAATATAAGAATTATTGAATAAATTAAAATCACAGTTGTTATCCATTCTAATAGTGAAATTCCTATTATTTTAAAAGTATCTATTATATTTCCTTTTTCTTCATTATTAGATTTTATATACTTACTAATTAAAACTATGATAAGAATAGGTAAGTACATAGCTATAACTATAGTTAAAACTTTGATTAAGTTTAAATCACCTATGTTAAATTTAGACATTATTAAATAGATAAAACATGCCATAGAAAATCCAGTAAGATTTAAAGCAACTATTTTAGATATTTCTTTCACTAATAGCTTTTTATCTTTAACATAAGGATTATAAAAATTGCTTTTTAAAGCAATTGCACTGCTTCCTCCAAATCCAACAATACTAGCTATAGAGCTAGCAATCCATGAAAATTTATATAACTTTTTATTATTTAAATCTATTCCAACCCTTTTTTTCAATATAAAATCATAAAAACTTAGTGGTATATACGATATTATACCCAACATAATAATAATAGCTATATTTCCTATTGAAAGCTTGTCTGCATACATTTTAAAATTATCTATGTTAAAACCGCTAATAATATTTCTAAATTCTTTAGCTACTATTATTAAAATTAATATTACAAATGCTATCTTCATTCCCATTATTAATTTATTTTTTTTAAGTTTAATAAATATCACCTCTTCTAATAGTTTTTGTTTATATTTTAATACTAGCATATAAATTATCTAATTTTAGCTTTATTACATTTTTGTTATACAGATGTAATAAAACTGTAAACTTAATATTGATACTTTATATATTGCACTAAATTTCTAAAGTTTTTCTTTAATTAATTCTAAAGTTTTTCTTAATATTTAACATTCAATATAAAAAAAGCCCTATCCTTAGTTAAATTAAGGATAGAACTTTTTTATGTTGAATGTTAACTTATTTTCATATTATTAATGAGTAAAACCATATGTTTTATTTTCTTCTTTTTTACCATGTACTAATACATTTGCATCATTTAAATCATTTATAGCTGTTTTTAAATCTCTCATAAATAATTCAGCCATATCATGACTTAAGTCCGCTCTACATACTA
>NZ_JBOFKN010000132.1:0-3280 GCF_051657365.1 Paraclostridium sp. | reverse complement strand
GGAGTGAACAGGCCATGAGTATTGAATCGTTATCTTCTGGGGTGGCGGTGAAAGCTAAGAAGCCTGCGCGCTCTAAGAAGCGAGCAGTAGAACAGGCTCAAGGCCCTGATGGTTTAGTCGTCATAGCCAGCCGTAACCATGCCTTTGGCCTTGAATTCGCTAAGCGTTTTCGTGCCGCTAAGGAGCTGGCTCATGGGTAACGTGGTTCGCGTTGATTTCAGCCATCAGCCTGAGCCGACAGGAGGGCGCGTGGCTGATCTTGATGATGGGTACACCCGCATCGCTAACGAGCTGCTAGAGGCGGTAATGGCTGCTGATTTAACGGCACGCCAGATGAAGGTCTTGATGGCGATTATCCGTAAAACATACGGGTTTGGTAAGAAGCTTGATCGCATTACCAATACGCAGATTTCGTCAATGACTGGCATTCACCACACGCACGTTTGCACAGCGAAAAACGAGATGATTGCGATGAATATCATCGTAACCAAGGGTCGTGAAATTGGCGTTAACAAGGCCATTTCTGAGTGGAATTTCGACATTAGCCAACCTAGCAAAACATTAGCTGACTCGGCTAATAAAACATTAGCCAACTTAGCTAACGATGTTTCGCCAACTCGGCTAAACACAAAAGAAACTATTCAAAAGAAAGAAAGAAAAGATCCCCCCATAACCCCCCAAGGGGAAACTTTGGGCGCTGCAGAGGTTCTTGGTTTTTACCAAGAGCAGGTTGGCAGCACCAAGTGCCGGCGCACTGCTGAGATCGAAATCATCCTGAACGCAGGTTATTCGGTTGAGGACTGCAAGCTGGTTATCCGTTGGGGCTTGGCTAACTGGCGTCGTGGTGGCAAGAGCTACGCCAACCTGAACAACCTGTTCCGCAAGACTCGCTTTGATGGGTATCTGGCTGACGCGGATGTTTGGGCGCAAGGCCAGACCGATCGCAACCCTGCACCGTGTCCGCACCAAGAAATCATTGGGCTGTGGAACAAGCAATTCAGCTGCCGCCAGATTGAGTTATTCCAGTGGACCAAGAACCGTCCGGCCTACCGGAACCTTGAGCGTGTCTGGAATGAGAAAAACAACAAGGGGCGTGATCGCGACTTGGGTCAAATCGAGAAGCTGTTCTCGCTGCTGGCGGCATCAACGCTGACGGCCGACCTGCCGAACAAGGCTTGGTTAACTCTGGATTGGATTTTAGAGCCTCGGAACTGGGCGCGCTGCTACGAGCAGATCACCCGTGAATACAAACAACGCAACGGACTGCAATCATGAAAAACCATTTCACAGACACGAGTTTGGAGCAATCGGTTATCGGTGGCTTGATGCTGCCAACGGGTAACGGCACCCCATCGGATACGGTGTTTGATGTTCTGGAAACGGTAACGCCTGGCGATTTCGCAAACCATGCGCACGGCCTGATTTTTAGCGCCATGCAGGGGATGCTTGAGCGTGGCAGCAGCATCGATGTGATCACGGTGGCTGATGAGTTAACCCGCCGCAACCAGCTGGATGATGCCGGTGGCTTTGGGTATCTGGCCGAGGTGAGCAAGAACACGCCGAGCGCTGCCAACTTGCCGGAATACGTTCGCCGCTTGAAGGATAACTCGCTGGGTCGCCGCATGCAGACAGAGCTGATCCGTGCTGGTCAGGTGCTGGTGGCGCGTGATGGCCGAGCGATGACCGAGAAGGTGGGGGATGTTCAGGGGCGTATTTCCGCCGTGGAGTCTGTGCAAGCTGATGGCGCGGTTTCGATTTTGGATTGCTTGGAGGAGGTGGTTGCCGATCTCGAGAGCAGCTTCCGAGGTGATGACAATGAGAACGCGATTACGCTTGGCCTGCCGGATATTGATCAGGCGCTGGGCGGTGTGAACCCGACTGACATGATCGTGGTGGGTGGTCGCCCGTCTCACGGTAAAACCACGGTGCTGACGACCATCTGCGAGCATATGTCCGTACATCATAATTATCCGGTGTTGATTTTTAGCCTTGAGATGTCTCGCAAGCAGCTGGCAGAGCGAATGATGTTTCACTTGGCCAAGGCCAGAAAGAAAGACGTTCTCGGCCAAACCCAGATGAACAGTGACGAGGCTTGGGGGCGTGTTGGCAATGCAATTGGCGCGATGACCGGCAGCACCATCATGATCGATGACCGTGGCCGCATGACTATCAACGATATCCGCGCTGAGGCTCGCCGCGTTGCGAAGAAATACGGGAAGCTGCGCGCCATCATGATCGACTACATCCAGCTGATTGACACGTCAGGTGCGCCTACCCAGCTGCAGGGGGTGTCCGATATCTCCAAGGGCATTAAGCGCCTGTGCAAAGAGCTGGAAACGCCGGTTATTGCGTTGTCCCAGTTGAGCCGTGATGTAGAGAAGCGGGTAAACAAGCGTCCGGTTAACTCAGATCTGCGGGAGTCTGGCCAGATTGAGCAGGATGCCGACCTGATTTTCATGGTTTACAACGAAGAAAAATACGATCCGCTCACGCCGTTGAAGGGCATTACCGAGCTGATCTGCACGAAGTCCCGCCACGTGCCGGGTGCCGAAAAGGCGTATCGGTTTGTGAACACCCACGGCGGCCTTGATCCGCTGAGTGATTCATTCGCCACGCAGAGCCGCGGCGCAGCACAGGAGCTTGAGTTATGAGTTTGGTCACGCTGATAGCAAGCCGTCAACGCTGCTGGCGCATGCATGAACTGCGCAAGCATACGGGGTTAAGCCGTGTTGAGCTGCAAAAGCAG
This sequence comes from Paraclostridium sp., assembly GCF_051657365.1. NCBI lineage: Bacteria > Bacillati > Bacillota > Clostridia > Peptostreptococcales > Peptostreptococcaceae > Paraclostridium > Paraclostridium sp. The sequence goes on along the minus strand of NZ_JBOFKN010000132.1, from coordinate 534 downwards.
CTGGTGGCAGGGATGAAGAAAGGGAAGGTCAGCCAGCAGTTACTGACCACAGGTGAAACGGTGTATTTCGCGAGGGTGCAAGGATGAGCGGAGTCATTGGGTTAAGTGTGTTGGTCATGGCGCTGGTGGGTGTGTTGTTTGTGTTAACTCGCAGCCGTGACGAGGTTGTTAGTGCGGCAGATGAGCTGGGCGCATGGGATCAGGATATTCAGTCAGCACGCGAACTGCGCAAGCTGGCATCACGTTTAAAGGCAGCGCGGGGTGTGCGGAAATGAGTAACGAGAATCAATTAACAGAGTCACAACTCTTCACTATCGAGGCGCTGAATAAAATTCAGGGTTTTGTGTGGCCTGAGGGGGCTAGGTTTGCGGCCATGGATTTCGACTCCCCTACGGTTGCGTTCTATGCGGTTAGCACTCAGCCATCCGGTAGTTCATTCCATGAATATGGCTACATCAATGGCTGCTATACGGTCACTTACAGTAAGCACCCAGACTGGCGCAATTCCATGATAAGCAAGGAGCAATTCTATAG
>NZ_JBOFKN010000131.1:0-79618 GCF_051657365.1 Paraclostridium sp. | reverse complement strand
AAAGATATAAATAACTAATAATAAATAGTAAAGATTTATATTATTAAATAAAAATAGCAGGAGGTAAAAATGATATATAAAAATATTTTAGAACTTATAGGAAAAACTCCTTTACTTAAATTAAATAATATACAAAATGAAAATAATATATTTTTAAAATTAGAAAAATATAATATAGGTGGAAGTATAAAAGATAGAGCAGTACTAGGTATGATTGAAGATTTGATGGAAGATGGATTAATAAAAAAAAATGATACTATAGTAGAGGCTACTAGTGGAAATACAGGAGTTGCTTTATCTATGATTGGAAACATAAAAGATCTTAATATAATTATAGTTATGCCTAGTTCTATGAGTAAAGAACGTATAGATTTGATGAAAGCTTATGGAGCAGAGGTAGTACTTACAGGCGAAGGTGGAATGCAAGCTTCTATCGATAAAGCATTAGATTTAGTAAACTCAAATAGTAGTTATAAATCTTTAAAACAATTCGAAAATAAAAGTAATCCTAAAAAACACTATAATACAACTGCTATAGAAATATATGAAGATATTAAAGATATAGATATATTTGTATGTGGAATAGGAACAGGTGGAACTATAAGTGGAACCGGAAAATACTTAAAAGAAATGAATAAAGATATAAAAGTTGTTGGTGTAGAACCGGAAAATTCACCTTTAATATCAAAAGGATATAGTGGAGGACATAAAATACAAGGAATAGGTGCTAACTTTATACCTAAGAATTTAGATATGAGTGTTATAGATGAAATTATAACTGTAAGTGATGATGATGCAATAAACACTGTTAAATTATTAGGTGAAAAAGAAGGTATTTTAGTAGGAATATCATCTGGAGCTAATGTTTTTGCAAGTATGAAAATAGCAAAAGAATATAAAGATAAAAATATAGTAACTATAGCTCCTGATGGAATAGAAAAATATTTATCTATGAACATATTTTAGCTAAACATATACTATAATATAAATTAAAATATTGGAGGATTATATGTTTAAGAAGATAAATGACGATATTGAGTATATACTTGAAAATGATCCTGCTGCAAGAAGTAAGATAGAGGTATTTTTGCTATATCCATCTATACATGCTCTTATAGCTCATAGAATGGCACATTCTTTTTACAAACATAATATGTTTTTTATATCAAGACTTATTTCTCAAATTAATAGATTTACAACAGGTATAGAAATACATCCGGGTGCAACTATTGGAAGTGGGATATTAATAGATCATGGTATGGGTGTTGTTATAGGAGAAACAGCTATTGTTGGAAATAGAGTTACTATATATCATGGAACTACATTAGGTGGTACGGGAAACGAAAGTGGAAAAAGACACCCTACTGTTGGTGATAATGTTATAATTGGTGCGGGAGCTAAAGTTTTAGGACCTATAACAATTGGGAATAATTCTAAAGTTGGTGCAAATTCTGTAGTTTTAAAGGATGTTCCAGCTAATAGTACAGTTGTTGGAATACCTGCAAAAGTAATAAATAAGAAATGAAATTTAAAAAACATAAAAGAGATGTATCAATGCTACTTAGCATTGATACATCTCTTTTATGTTATCCTAGATTAAAATTTAAAAAATAATGTACGCTGTATTTGAGGAAGGATATAAATTAAAATTTAACGTAATCTAATTCGTTAGAGATACTTATATTAAAAACATAAGAAAGTGATATTTCATTTAAGAATTTACCTTTTTCTTCATCGTTTAATTGTATTAAATCAAGTTTTTTATGGTAATCCATTACAAAAGCTTTTAAATCTGGTATATTATCGAACATATAATAATTAAGTCCATCATCATGAATATTATAATTGTCTTTAATTATTTTAAAGATTGTTCTACCACCAAACAAGTCAGCTAAATATCTAGTATACGCATGAGCGACTAATAATTTTGGATTTGTTTTAGAAATTTCATCTAATCTATCCACAAAAACTCTTGTTGAATCGCAGATTTCTATAGAATCAATTTCGTAACCTAATAAAAATTTAGAGTCTTGTAATAAAGCGTTAGACCTAAAAACTTCAGGAGTTATAAATTCTTTTAAAACCTCATCGTTTTTATGTTTTTCTAAATTTTCTTCTATTGCTTTGTAAACAAAATAAAGATTATAGATATACTCACCATATGTTTCAGATGTAGCATTCCCATCAACTAATCTTTTTATGAACCCTGTATTTTCAGCCATACTATGTAATCTTTTAGTATTTTCTTGAATTACTTTTAAGAAGTTCATATTCATAAAATCATCTTCTTTCTTTTTTATTATGATCACTTATTCATATATTTACCCCTAGTTTTTTAGCTTAAACTAAAAATTTTAATTTTATATTAATTATAAAATTAAAATTTATTTATGGAAAATTATTTTATAAATTAACAAAGATTAAGTATATAATTAATATACTAGAAGTAATGTATAATAAAAATTAAAATAGTGATACTTAAAGATAGGTGATAAAATGCAAGATTATGATTATATAAAAATTAAAGAATTAGAAAAATGGAAAAGTAAGATGAAAAAAAAGCCATCTATTATAAATAAGGCCTCGAAAGAAACTCAAAATAAAATAAATTCTATAATACCTGATAATTATCATAATATAATAACTTCAGCTATAAAAAATATGACAAAGGTAGTTTTATTTGGGTCTAAATATACAACTAAAAAACCAATAGAGGGGTTTTCTTTAGCTGAAAGAGATGAATTAGCGTATGAGAAAATTAGGTTATACAAAAAGACAGCTATGTTAGAAGGTACAGGAACAGGAGCTGGTGGAATATTGATAGGGCTTGCTGATTTTCCCTTGTTACTTAGTATAAAGATGAAGCTTTTATATGAGATTGCAAGCATTTATGGTTTTGATACAAGTGATTATAAAGAAAGATTATATATTTTAAATATATTCCAATTAGCTTTTTCTAGCCAAAATCATGTAAATCAAATATTTAAAAATATGGAACATTTTGAAACTTTTAAAAGCACTTTATCTAACGATATAAATGATTTTGATTGGAGAACCTTTCAACAAGAGTATCGAGATTATATCGATTTGGCGAAGTTACTTCAATTAGTTCCAGGTATTGGGGCTTTTGTTGGAGCTTATGTAAACAACAAATTAGTAGATAAATTGGGTGAGTATGCTATCTACTCTTATCATATGAGGTTGTTAAATACCAATAACTATATAGTTGAAAAAGAAAGTTGGCTATCTAAACAATATAAATCTATTATTGGAAAAAAGAAATAATAATAAAACATTTATCATTTTGTGGAATGTTTATATAAGCATAGTATATAATATAAGTATAATAAATTATGAAAGGAGTTGTTGTATATGAGAAAAAATCAAATAAAAAAACAAATTTATATGCAACTACTCCAAAATACGGAATATATTTTATAAAGCTTATAATATTATAAGTTTTAATTAAGAGCCTTGGAGTAGTTAAGATTTATCTATTTCAGGGCTATATTTATGCCCAAAATTAAAACTGGAGGCATTAAATTAATGAATGAAAATTTTGAAAAGCTTTACAAATTAGGATTAAATGAAGAGTTAAGAAAGTATTTTGAAGAAAATTTCAGTGATTTTTTATTAGGTAGAATATCTATTCAATATAGCAATGTTTATATAATAGAAAGTACTAATGGAGATCTATCAGCAACGATAACGGGAAAAATGGAATATAAATTAACAAATAAAGAAGATTATCCTGCCGTTGGTGACTGGGTAGTATTTAAACAAATAGATGATAAAAATGCTGTGATTAACAATATACTTCCTAGAAAAACTATTATTTCTAGAAAGGTTGCAGGGTCAAAAAGTGATAATCAGATTTTAGCTACTAATGTAGATAAGATATTTATAACTATGTCTTTAAATAATGATTTTAATCTAAGAAGATTAGAACGATATATAAATATAGCTTGGGATAGTGGTGCAATACCAATAATCATATTAACTAAAGCTGATTTATGTGATGATATAAAGGAAAAGCTTAATAGTATAGAAGATGTATCAATAGGAATTGATATTATAGTTACAAGCGCATTAATTGGGGAAGGGATAGAGCTTATAAAAGCAAATATAAATGAAAGTAATACAGTCGTTTTTATTGGATCTTCTGGAGTTGGAAAATCTACTATTATAAACAAACTATTAAATAAAGATATACAGCGTACAAAAGATACAGGAGATAATGATAAGGGAAGACATACAACTACCCATAGAGCTTTATTTATAGCTCCATCAGGTGGGGTAATTATAGATACTCCTGGAATGAGAGAGATACAGCTTAGCCAAGGTGATTTAGAATCTACATTTAAAGATATAGAAGAAATATCTAAAAATTGTTATTTCAAAGACTGTCAGCATAAAAGCGAACCTATGTGTGCAGTTAAAGAAGCTATCGAAAAAAGAGAACTATCGAAGGAACGCTTAAAAAGTTATGAAAAAATAAAAAAAGAATTAATTTACGCAGAAAAAAGGAAACGAAGCAAGGAAAGAAGAACTAAAAAATAGATATATAGAAAAGTATTGTAGGGGGATTTTATGTTAAATTTAATTTTAAACAATAACCCAAATTGCAAGTGCAGTTTAGAAAATACAGTTAAGGACGAATTATGGGAACTTGAAAACAAACCATTTATAATAGTTGAAGGAAATAATATTGATTTAGATCATAGTAATATTAAAGTTATTCAAGGGGAGAAGATATTATTTAGTGGAAATGTTGAAATAAATAATAATTCATTTCGTTTAGAGTTTGAATTAGAAAAAGTTTTAGATAGCACTAATAATATTAAAGTTATATTAGATAACTATGAGCAAATATTTAATATTAAGTTAAAAAAATTATATGGAAAGGCTACATATTTAAATAAAATGCCTGTAAAAAATCCTATAATTAGTTGTACTAAGAGCAATACATTAACTGTAGGGGATGAAGATGGAAACTTTGAGTTGTTCTTAAGTCACAAAGAAGATAGTATAGGTATTTTTGATAGCAAATATTCAAAAGAAATGCTAGAAGTGTGGGTTTATAATGTTAATCTAGAAAGTGATTTAAGAATAAATGCAGAAATTGATAAATGTGAAGTATATGGAATTAGAATGTGGCAACAAGAATGTAGTACTTATATACATTTTATACCTATGTCTATTCTTAGAGTGAATGAAATTGCTATTAAAACTTCTGAAAAAGAGTCAGAATTAATACTTAATAAACATATATGGCCAAATCTTAAAAAAGAAGATATAGAAATTTATTGTAATGATAAACAATTAGAAATACTGGCATTTTCACAAATAGATGATTTTTTAGGTAATATAAATGGTAAAAACATTTATAGAAATGGTTACATTGTATCGGTTGATAAAATAAAAACAGATGAATTGAGCTTAATAAAGATTAGGTTTAAAGATACACTTGTATTAAATGGAAAAACAAATGTAGGAATAGGTGAAGGATATTACCTATTAAAACAATAAGCAATAAATTGAATTTGATGATCATTATGGTGAATTAAAAGAATATATATAATTTATATATTTAAATAGGGAGATGATTATATGATTTTGAAACTGAATGATAGTCATAAAGAGATAGTATTAAATTACGTATCTAAGGAACCTAATATAAACTTATTCATAATAGGCGATATTGAGCAATATGGATTTGACAAAGATTTTCAAGAAATATGGGGAAAATTTGATAGTGAAAACAATTTAAAAGGTGTTTTATTAAGATATTCAAATAATTTTATACCATACATAGAAAATTTAGATGAGGATGTATGTGAATTCAAGAAAATTATAAAAGAATACAAGGGTGAAAAGTTTATATCAGGAAAAGATGATATTGTAGAAAAATTTAGTGATATATTAGAAAACTATGAAAAAAGAATTATGTATTTTTGTGAATTAAGAGATAATAAGAAGTTACTTCCTTGGGATGAAAGCATTAAATTAGCTAAAGAAGAAGATGCAAATAGAATTCATGATTTGATAAGTACTATAAGTGAATTTTCAGTTCAAGATAGTATTAAAGAAATTAGATATAAAATTAGAAATAACAATAAAATAGCTTACTATATCGAAGATGACAAAAAAGATATCATAACAATATCGCAGATAACAGCAGAAAATAGTAAATCTGCTATGGTAGTAGGTGTAGCAACTAGAAAAGAGTATAGAGAACAAGGCTATATGACTAAATGTTTATCAAAGTTATGCTATGATTTTCTTCAAAAAAATAAGTCATTATGTTTATTTTATGATAATCCAAAAGCAGGAAAGGTATATCAAAAAATAGGATTTAAGGAAATTGGAATATGGACTATGCTAATTGAACATCAATAAAAGGGGAAATAAGGTGCTAGATAACAAGGGATTTGATTTATGGTCAAAAGACTATGATAAAAGTGTAGAAAGAAGTTCAAAAGAATACCCATTTGATGGATATTACGAAATTTTAAGTTATATTTATAATTCTATTACTAATAGAAAAACAAGTAAAGTATTAGATATAGGATTTGGAACCGGATTATTAACACATAGATTGTATGAAGATGGTGTTAATATATTTGGAATAGACTTTTCACAAGGAATGATTGATATTGCAAAGAAAAAGATGCCTAATGGAGTATTTATACAGCATGATTTTAACTTAGGTATACCTGTAGAGATTAAAAATGAAAGATTTGATTATATAATATCTTCTTATGCGATTCATCATTTAGAGGATGATAAAAAGGTACAGTTTATAGGAAGGTTAAAAGATTTATTAGTTAGAGATGGTAAAATAATAATTGGAGATGTTGGATTTAAAACAAAAAATCAATTGTTAGAGTGTAGAAATTATAATTTGGATAAGTGGGATGAAGATGAAATATATATAGTTGAAGAAAAAATAATACCAGAACTACGTAAAAATGGAGTCAATGGAAGTTATACACAAATTTCTTCTTGCGCAGGTATTATAGAAGTTGATTGTGGTTTTACTTGTAGTGATTTTTAGATTATAATATTGATTAAATAAAATAAACTTAGTTAAAAGGAGATTTATATATGGCATTTTTTAATAAACTAGCAGGATATGGTTCAGTAGACAATTCAGCAGGAGATAAAATAAAAGATTATTTAATAGATGGGGAAGAAATAATAAAAGGATTCACTTTTATAAGAGACTCTATAATATTGAGTAACTATGGAATCTATATGGTAGATGTTCAAGGTGTTAGTGGTAAAAAAGTAGAAGTTAAGTTTTTTCCTTCTAAAAATGTAAAAAGTATATCTTTTGAATCAGCATCAACATTTGATTTAGATGTAGATATAAAAATAGGAGTGGATGGAAATACGGTTATAAGTCAAAGTGGGATACCACACAATGCACCTATATCATTTAAAGTTCCTAAATCTCAATCAGAGGAAGCTAGAGAAATAGTTAAACTTATAAAACAATACTATTTATCTTAAGTTAATCATTAATATAATAGAGGAGTTATCTAAAAATAGATAACTCCTATTTTTATGTTTTAAAATAAAATGTAGTTTAGATGTTGATTTCTAGCATTTTCCAAATTACACTTATATTAAGTAGAACTAAAGCAGTAAAATATAAAAGGAGATGGATATATATGCAAAATAAAATGTACTTATCTGAAAATGATTCGGTTATAGCGGGAGTATGTGGTGGAATATCTGAATTTTTCGGATTCAACTCATCAACTTTAAGGGTAGTTTTTGTTATACTTAGTTTATTAGGGGGATGGCTGATAATACCATATATTGCTTTGGTTTTTTTAATGCCGAAAAGATAAAGTGAAATTATAAATTAGAATTTACATTTTGGAGGTATAAAAGATAACGGGCGATATGAATTAAAATTATCGCTCTGTTTTTATGCTTAAATTTATTTCATTCCAAATAAAATAGAGTTCACTCCAAATAATACATTTATAGATATATTTATGTTAATATGATAATAAATAAAGGAAAATAATGTATTGATGTAAAAGTTATATTTATAAAATAATGTAAATAAGTATATATTTGATACAATATTTATTAATAATTTTAATTAGACACAAACTATATGGGGAGGAAAGTTATGATAGAAGTCAACAATTTGTGTAAATCTTTTACTAGAGTTGTAAAGGACAATAATTCAAAGAAAAAAAGTAAATTTACAAAATTAAAAACTAAAAAAGAAGACTTTCTAGCGGTAAATAATATTACATTTACAGCGAAAGAAGGTGAAATATTGGGTATACTAGGGCCTAATGGAGCAGGAAAAACGACATTACTTAGAATGTTAGGTGGAATACTAACTCCTACTTCTGGGAATATAAGTGTTGCTGGATATGATTATTCTATTGATAAAAATGCAGCAAAAAAAGAAATAGGATATTTATCAGGAAATACTAAGCTTTATAACAGACTTTCACCTAGAGAGTTGTTAACTACATTTGCCAGTCTATATGAAATACCTAAAGAAGAAATAGAAAAATCTTTAGAAAAAGTAATCGATATAATGGATATGAAAAGTTTTATAGATAATAGAATTGAAAATTTATCTACAGGTCAAACTCAAAGAACTTCAATAGCAAGATGTCTTATACATTCACCTAAAATATACATATTTGATGAACCTACATTAGGATTAGATGTAATAAGTAGCAAATCTATAATAGACTTTATGAAAAATGAAAAACAAAGAGGTAAAACAGTTCTGTATTCAACTCATTATATGGAAGAAGCTGAAACGTTATGTGATAGAATCATAATGATGCATCAGGGGGAAATAATAGCAGTAGGAACTCCTAAGGAGTTAAAAGAACAAACTAATACAGATAATTTAAGAGATGTATTTATAACTCTTGCAAGTGAAAGAGGTGATTTATTTGAGGACTAAAATAGTAAATCAAATATTCAAAAAAGAAATTTTAGATATATTAAGAGACAAGAAAACTCTATTTATGATGATAATACTACCTATACTTTTATACCCGATACTTATGGTAGGTATGACACAAGTTATGACGATGTCAATGAATAGTATGCAACAGGAAAATATTAATATAGCCTTTAATAAAGAACCAGATACTGCTTTGATGAAAGTTATAGATAAAAGTAATGAAGCTAAAAAAGAAAAAAATAGTGAGGCTGGAGCTTTTAAAATAATAAATAGCAAAGATTATAAAAAAGATTTAAATGATGGGAAAATAGATGCATATATAGCTATAAATGAAAAAAATGGAACAAAAGATTTTAAAGTATATATAGATTCATCTGAAGATTCAGCATCTATGGCAGAAAGCGAGCTAGAAGATGTGTTAAAAGAATATAAAGAAGATTTAGTTAAAGATAATGTGGAAAAAAGCGGACTAGATGTTAAAACCACATTAGATCCTATTAACTATGAAACAGTAGATGTTGCTAAAAATGAAGAATTAGCAGGTCACTTACTAGGTCAACTACTTCCATTTGTATTGATAATAGGATTACTTATGGGAGCTATGTATCCAGCAATAGACGTTATGGCAGGAGAAAAGGAAAGAGGAACTCTAGAAACACTATTTACTCTTCCAATAACAAACTTAGAGCTTGTAATGGGGAAATATATGGCAGTTTCCGCGTGTGCCATAGCATCTGCCATTTTAAATTTACTTTCTATATTTATAAGCATAGGATTTGTTTGTGCCTCACAAGGTATAGCAAGTGAAATGGGTATGATGAATATTGATTTTTCACAAATGGTAATTCCAGTTATAATAACTATAATATGCGTATGTTTGTTTGCTATGGTAGTGTCAGCTGTAAGTATGTGTGTATGTTCATTAGCGAAGAGCTTTAAAGATGCTCAAAACTATATAACACCGGTAAGTTTATTTGTAATGATACCTTCTTATGTATCGATGATACCGAATATAACGTTAAATAGTTTTACAGCTACTATACCAGTAGTTAATATATCATTGCTTATTAAAAGTGTACTTACGTTTAACAGTAATATAAGCTTAATAGCACTAGTTTTAGTATCAAATCTTGTATTTGTTATAATATCTGTGTTATTACTTTCAAAAATGTTCAATTCAGAAGAAATATTATTTGGAAGTAGCAAGAGTTTTTCATTATTAGAAAAAAGAAGTAATCTTAAAAAAGGAAATATGCCAGGTATTGCAGATGGAATAACTTTATATGCAGTAGGAATTGTATTACTGATTTATGTAGGAAGCTTAATCCAATTAAAATTTGGAATGGTTGGATTAGCACTTACGCAAGTGATGATTATAGCACTACCTTTAATATTTGCATGGTATATTAAGTCAGATCTCAAAAAGACTTTCAGTATAAAAGTACCTAGCATAACTCATGTATTAGGAGGTATAATACTTTGGGTTGGAACGTTTATAGTAGTAAATCTTATAACTCAAGTAATACTTTTCTTATTCCCACAAAATATGCAAGTGGTAGAAGGTTTAAATGAGGTATTAAAAGTAGATAATGGATTAGTAAATTTAATTGTTGTAGCAGTTATGCCAGCTATATGTGAAGAATTTTTCTTTAGAGGATTTGTATTTAGTTCATTTAGCCAAAGTAAAGCGAAGAAAGCACAAATGTGGGCTGTAATTTGTAGTGGGGTATTATTTGGATTTATGCATATAGATTTTATAAGAGTAATACCTACGAGTATACTTGGTATAGCACTAGGCTATGCTGTTTGGAAGAGTGGTTCCATATTTATACCTATGATAATGCACTTTTTAAATAATGCAGTTGCTGTAGGTGCATTACATTCTACAAGTAATGATGGAATCATAGGTAAAATAAATAATTTATTAACTGTAAACTTTAATGATTTTGACATAGTGAAATTTGTTTTATTAATAGTTTTAAGTGTAATATTAGCTTTTGTAGGAAGCAAATTACTTAATAAAAAGAAAATATAATAATATAAACTAGAAAAATAGAGTACTTTAAAGTGATTTTTAAAAAATTACTAAGTACTCTATTTTTTATTTAAAAATTATAATATTTATTAAAAAAATTAATGGTTATTATTATAATTATAAATTTTACTTATAGTGAATTTGGGTATATAATAAAAATGAAATTAAAACAGATAAAAATTAACAATTTATATATATAAGCTCTTTACAAAAGGAGGAAGTAATATGAGAGACATTACTGTAATAGGAGCAGGTGTAGTAGGATGTGCTATAGCCAGAGAATTATCAAAATATGATTTAGATGTGGTTGTAATTGATAAAAATGAAGATGTGGCAGAAGGAATATCAAAAGCTAATAGTGGAATCATACATGGAGGATATAACGAAAAAAAAGGGACTTTAAAGGCTAAACTTAATTTAGAAGGTAATAAAATGATGGATGATTTAGCTAGTAAACTACAATTTCCTTTTAAAAGAAATGGAGCTTTAGTATTAGCGTTTAGTGAAGATGAACTTAATATAGTAAAAGAATTAAAAGCTAATGGTGAAGAACTTGGAGTGGAAAATTTAGAAATTTTAAATAGAGAAGAAGTTTTAAACTTAGAAAAAAATATAAATAAAAATGTAGTAGGAGCTTTATATGTAAAAAGTTCTGCTATAGTAAGTCCTTATGAAATGACTTTAGCATTTGGAGAAAGTGCAGTTGAAAACGGAGTTGATTTTGTATTAGGACAAGCTGTTGTAGATATAGCTAAAAACAACGGAGTATATAAAGTAACATTAGAAAATAAAAGAGTTATAGAAAGTAAGATAGTTATAAATGCAGCTGGTTTAGGTGGGGAATATATAAACTATTTAGTAAGTGAACATAAATATGAAATAGAACCTGTAAAAGGAGAATATTGTTTATTTGATAAAGTAGCAGGAAGTTTATGTGAAAAGACTTTATTCCAAGTACCAACTAAGCTAAGTAAAGGAGTGTTAGTTACACCAACAGCAGATGGAAATCTTTTAATAGGACCAAATGCAAAGGCTAGTGATAGTTTAGAAACTTCTAGAGAAGGTATAGATGAAATACTTGAGAAAAGTCAAAAGACAATAAAAGATATGCCAGTAGCAAGGATGTTAAATACTTTTAGTGGATTAAGACCTAAGATTTGTAGTGGAGATTTTATAATTGAAGAAGCTGAGGATGCTAAAAACTTTATAAATGTAATCGGGATAGATTCACCAGGTTTGACAGCAGCACCTGCAATTGCTAAGTATGTATTAGATATAGTTTCTAAAAATATGAATTTAAAAGAAAAAGAAAACTTTAAAGAAACTAGAACTAAAATGATTAGAATGAGTGAGTTAAGTATAGAGGATAGAAATAAATTAATCGCTAAAAATCCAGCTTATGGAAAGATGGTATGTAAGTGTGAATTTGTAACAGAAGGTGAAATTATAGATTCTATAAAAAGACCTTTAGGTGCAACTACATTAGATGGAATAAAAAGAAGAACTCGTGCTATGATGGGTGGATGTCAAGGCAGCGGATGTATGATACCTATAAGTATGATATTAAGTAAGGAATTAGTAATAGATATTAGTAAAGTAAACAAAAACTGCAAATCTTCTACAGTTGTTGGATATAAGGAGGTTTAATCATGAGAAAATATGACTTAATTATAGTTGGCGGTGGAGCGGCGGGTATATTATGTGCTATAGACGCTTATAAAAAAGGAATAAAAGATATACTATTAATAGAAAAAGATCCTGTATTAGGTGGAGCTTTAAATGTAGGAAACTATAATATAGGTAAAGAAAAAACTATAACAGGAAAAGAATATAAAAAAATTTTATTACAAAAGTTAGATGATTGTAAAATTGATATACAGTTAAATACAATGGTTTTAAAAGTAGAAGCAAATAATGAAGTAATTTGTACAAGTTCATTAAATGGAATTGAAAAGATAAAAGGTAAAAATATAATATTATCTAATGGTGGTAAAGAAGGTGCTAGAAAAGCTGTAAACATGGTAGGTGATAGATGTTCTGGTATTCTTACAGTAGGTATGGCTAAAAAGATATTTAGCTTGGAAAATATGATACCAGGTAAGAAAATTCTTATAGCAGGTAATGCTACTTTATATATGATACAAGAAGAACTACAAGATAAAAATATAGATGTATTAGGTATAATAACTAATAATAAAAATGTAAATACTTATGGATTAACAGATAAAATATATGATAACTATAGCATTGAAGCTATTTATGGAGAGGGTAGAATTACTAGTATTAAATTAGGTAAAGACAACAAAGAAGAATTAGTAAAATGTGACACTTTAATTTTTGCAAATCCTATGCTTTCAGATGGGTTAGTAGCAATGAGAAGTGATATTAAGTTAAATCCATCAACTACGGGACCTGAAGTTAATGATAATTTGATGACTTCAAGAGATGGAATATATGCTTGCGGTAATGGAATCTTTATACATGAGTATATAGAAGATATAGAAAATGAATGTAGCAAATTAATAAGCAACTTATAATAAATTAAAATATAAATAATTATAGACTATGGAGTTACTCCATAGTCTATAATTATTTTGAGGTGATAATATGAAACTTTCAACAGGTCAGGTTAGTAAATTATTTAATATAAGTAAAGATACACTAAGGCATTATGATAAGTTAGGTATCTTAAAGCCGGAAGTGAATCAATTAAATGGATACAGATATTACTCGCAGGAGCATATAGATCAGTTAAACTTAATACTTGCGACTAAGGACTTAGATATATCATTAGCTTCTATAAAAGAAACTATAGAAAGTGAAGATTTGTATGAATATAAGGCGTTAATAAACAAACAAGAAAAATTAATAGAAGAAAAAATAGAGTCTTTAAAAAGAAAACAAAAACAACTTTCAAAATGGGATGAAATTTTAGAAACTATAATAAATTATAAAAATGAATATAATTTTGAAACTATAAAAATATTTGATGGAAAATATAAGTTTTATGGTGTTGAAATGAAAAAAATATTAGGAACAGAGCATAGCAAGCAGTATGTAGAGTATTTAGATGAAAATATAGAATGTATGAATGAAGAATGTTATTACTCTTTATATAGTATCAACAAAGATAATAATATAAAAGAAGATGAAAGTATTCTATTTGTTAAAGAAGAAAAGAGAAATGCGCATATAGCTAAAAAATACATAAATAAAAATTTGGATTTAATTGAAAAAAATATATTAGGAAAATTTATATGTGTTAAATTTTATGGGAGTTCAGTAGAGTTAGATGAATATTTAATTTTACTTAATAAGTATTTTAATGGAGAAGAAACTGAAGAATTATTTATAAAATGCGATTTTTATATTCCTAAAAAAAGTGAAGGTGAAAAGTATTTTGTAGAAATACTATTGAATATAAAATAAATCGTTGACAGTAGAGTAGCTCCACACTCTAGAATAAACTCATTAAAGAGTTTAGGGAGGTATATTTTGGATTTAATAAAAAACAAAGTATTTGTAACGATTTTAATAACAGATATAATACAACAAATGGCTATATGGATAAGAAACATTGCTATAATGTTTTTTGTTATGGATTTGACTAATAATGATCCTTTAGCTATATCTGGGCTTAACTTTATAGAGTTTTTGCCTATGTTTTTACTTACTTTTATAGGTGGGATAATAGCTGATAGATACAATCCTAAAAAACTTATGTTTTTAGGTGATTTATTTAGCTTTATATCATTTATAATGCTTGGAATAGCTATATCAAATGGATATATAGGTGCTATATTTATAGTTGTCTTAATTTCAGCTAGTGTTACTCAATTTTCATATCCATCATCTCAAAAATATTTTAAAGAATATGTAGATGAACATATGATAGAAAAAGCAGTAGGTATATCGCAACTTTTAAGCTCAGGATTTTTCGTTATAGGACCTTTTATAGGATCACAATTTTATTTTAAATTTGGTATTGATAAAACCCTTATGATTATATCTGTGTTATTTTTAATATCTATAGTTTTGATATTAACATTACCTAATAAAAAGTTTGAGAAGATAAAAAGTAATGGATTTATTGAAGATATAAAATTAACCTTTGAATATTTAAATAAAAAAGATATATTAAAATTATTGTCTAGGATGTTTTTTATAGTAGCCTTTGCAATGGGAATAGCTAATAATTTAGATATATTCTTAGTTACAGAAAGACTTGGATTAAGTCAAGAGTTCTATCAATTTTTCTCTGGAATTGCAGGGTTTGGAGTAATTGTGGGAGGAGTAATATATTTAGTTATTTCAAAATATATGAATATGAAAATACTGTATACTCTTATTGGCGTATTTACAGTTACTGTATTTTTTGAGGGGTATTCTACAAGTCCTGTATTAACTATGTCATTACAATTTATAGATAATATTTTAGGTGGCATTTTAAGTGGATACGTTATGGCACTTATAACAAAGGTTACGGATCAAGAGTACTTAGGAAAGATAAATGGGTTGACTTCAACTTTAATGACTCTAGGAATAATGATAGGGACTATTGCCTCGGGAATACTTATGAAGTATGCATCAATAGTAGTAGCGTTTTTTGCAGCCAGTATAGCTTTTTTAATAGCTTTTATTATACTTTACAAGGGAGTTAATAAAGGACTATTAAAAGATTTAGAACAATAGTTTTAGAAAAAGCCATTCTTAAGTTGTATACTTTAGATTGGCTTTTTTTAGTTTGTTATAAAAAATTAGATATGGTATTATGAATATTAAAGATATTTTTAAAGGAGAAACAAAATGAAAATAAGAGGATTTGAATTAGTTAGTAAAGCAGAATTTGAAAAAACAAAGGCAGATATAGCATATGAGGAGTTAACATTACCTAATAGAGCAACTAAGTTTGCTGCTGGGTATGATATAAAAAGTACATTAAACTTTATACTAGAGCCAGGAGAAGATATAGTTATACCAACAGGGTTTAAAGCTTATATGCAAATGGGAGAAATGCTAGCAATATATCCAAGAAGTGGTATGGGATTTAAATATCAAATACAATTAGCAAATACAGTTGGTATAGGTGATGGAGATTACTACAATTGTGAATCTAATGAAGGACATTACTTTATAAAGTTAGTTAATAGAGGAAATAAAACTTGGGAAGTTAAAGTAGGAGATGGGATAGGTCAAGCTTTGTTTATGCCGATACTTTTAGCTGATGGAGATGATTTTGAAACTGGTGAAGTTAGAATCGGTGGATTTGGATCTACCGACAAATAGATAAAATTAAATAGAGTTATCTATTTCTAATTGTGTTTAGATAACTCTATTTTAAAAAGTTTATATATTTATGTTTAAGATTAATAAAATGAGGTATATATATATTATAGAAAACTAAAAAAATCAATCTTTAGATTTAAAACAGATCTCCCTAAGGAGATAAGACTACTTTGAATTTATATCAAAGTCAGTCAATTTATATTATGAAATCTAAATTTGATTTGTTTGGTTTTCTTTTTTTATTGTTGAAAAAGAAAATATAGTAGAAAAAATAGTATATAATTTGTATATACTATTAACATCAATTTTTTTTGATTTAAAGGTTTACAAAGCATTTATTTTAGAATATTATAGGAATATAAGGAAGTTACAATATTTGAACGTTAAAGTTTGTGGACATATAATATTCTATATTTATATAAAATTATAAAGAGGTGGTACTTGTAATATGAAAGATATTAATAGCGGAGATTTAAAAAATATGGTTAGGGATAGTTATAGCAAGATTATAAAAAAGGAATCTAGTACTAGATGTTGTGGAGATACTGTATCTAAGAGTATAGGATACTCTAATGAAGATATAAATATTGTACCGAAAGATTCTAACTTAGGGTTAGGATGCGGAAATCCTCATTTAGTTGCAAATATAACTGATGGAGAAACTGTACTTGATTTAGGTAGTGGAGCTGGGTTTGATTGTTTTTTAGCTTCTAAAAAAGTAGGAGATACAGGGTTAGTTATAGGTGTGGACATGACACCAGAAATGATAAGTGAGTCTAGAAATAGTGTAATAAGTAATAATTATAAAAATATAGATTTTAGATTAGGTGAAATTGAGAATTTACCAGTAGCAGATAATATTGTGGATGTTATAATTTCAAATTGTGTTATAAATTTATCTCCTAATAAACAAAGGGTATATGATGAGGCTTACCGTGTTTTAAAATATGGGGGGAGATTGTCTATATCGGATATAGTTCTTATGAAAGATTTAACTCAGGAAATGAAACAAGATGAAAGCTTATATTGTGGCTGAGTTACAGGTGCATCTTCAGTTGAAGATTTAGAATTTTATTTAGTGAAATCAGGATTTAAGAACATTAAAATAGATGTAGTACCTGTTTCTAAAGAATACGAAGAAAAGTGGGGACAAAATTTAAACGTAGGAGAGTATATTATGTCTGCTTCAGTTAAAGCTAATAAATAATATTATTTGATAAATGGAGACATTTAAAAAGTTTTCAAGCAGAAAAAGCATCCCTATACAATTTTAAATTGTATAGGGATGCTTTTTTATATTTAAAAATGATAATTAATTTCAATAAACATGTTGACAAAGTTTTTTAGTTATAATAAAATATCTAATGAAATTAATTATCACTAAGTAGTAATAATCATTATAAAATAAAAAGGAGAGTCGATATGCGATTAGTTTATTCATTAATAATTGTAGTGGCATTAGCACTAATTTTTACATCAAGCATAAGAAAAAATTCTAAAGTTTATTATATGATAGCCTCAGTGCTATCAGGAATGACAATAATATATGAGATCTACAGATTAATAACAGATACAAAATTACAAGGATTTATAGGAGAGTTTGAAAAAGCTTTTATGAAAGGTAATGTTTCGATAGCATTTTTCCTACTTGTAATGTTTGCAGGGGCATTGACTCCTAGATGGAAGTTAACTAAAAAATTATTAAGTATAAGAGCAGAATCAGCTATACTAGCATGTATACTTATTGTTCCTCATGGAGTAATGTATTTTGTTCGTTTTATAGATAAATTATTGGCTAATAAGCCTATAAGTATATTATATATAGTGTATTTAATAGTTGGATTAATAGCGTTTATAATAATGATTCCATTATTTATTACATCACTTAAAAAAGTAAGAGCTAAAATGAAATATATTGAATGGAAAAATTTACAAAGATGGGCGTATCCATTTTATATTTTAACATACATACATATAGTACTTGCACTTCTTAATGATAATGAAATAGATATAATTAAATTAAGTATATACACAGTAGCTTTTGTATTATATTTTGTTTTGAAGCTAATAAAGACTATACATATAAAAAATAAAAAATCTATAACAAACATATAATACACAATTAGCATAATGTATTGATTTGTCAGGAATTTTAAAAAAATAGGACACTACAAAATAGATACTTTTGTAGTGTCCTTAAAAAATTTAATTAATATCTATTAGATGGCTCAAATTTTTCAGCCCACATTTCTTCTAAAACTTTCAAGTCTTCTTTAAAATCTTTTTTACTTTGAGTTTCTTTCATATCTATTTCTTCTAAAATTTCAAACTCAAAAACATTAGCTCCAAATTCTTTAAAATCCTTTTGCATTTTAAGATGCATACAACTACCTGTTTTCATTGAAAAGTTAAATCTATTTTTAGTACTTTTCAAATCTATGTCATGCGTTAATAAGTATTTACCGTTTTTAGTATTAGTTATTTTATATACACCACCGGATACAGTACGTTCCTTGTATTCTAGTATATTTTCTTTTTTTGATTTTTCATTTTTATTCATTTTTAAATTACTATCCTTTACTTCAGATTTAGCTTTTAAAGCTTTCTTTTTATTTCTACTTTTAATAACGTTAGAACAGTTTCTGCATGAAGGACTACAGTATTTTTCTCTTTCACTTTTACCTATAAATACATTTTTACAATATTCACATCTACTTAATATATTACTTTCATCAGTTACGGCAAAAGCATAAATAGTTTCTAGGGTAGTTTTAAGTGAATCAAATTCCCATTCAAGTACAGGTTTGTTTAACATACCTATGGTTATACCTATTTTTTCCGCTTTAAATTTACCAGCCATTATTGTGACAGTTTCTGTTAAGTTAGCATTTTTGTAAATAAGTAATTGGTTTATATGAGTAGAAATATTTTTAGCAAAATCTAAAATCCAATTTACTTCTTCACAATAAAATTTTGAAAATACAAGGTCTAAAATAAGTGGTCTTTTTCCATAAAACTTAGGAGAATCTTCTAATTTAAATATTGCTAAATGTTTACCATATTCTCTTATATGAATTTCTTCCTTAGTTGAAAATGGTAAAAATAAGTTTAAATAATTTTCTACATCCATTATACCTTGTTTTTGTATAATATTATTTTCAGTGAAAAGTACTTTTTCTTCGCCTATTATATTTCTATTATATACACTTGACGATACTAATCCTAGTAAGCCGTATTTCTTTGCAAATATAATTACTTTATTTTCAAGCATATATTCTTCTGTAGTGCTATCTAGCGCATTATCTCCTAATTCTATTAAATCAAATATCATTTCATTTGCATTATCAAAAGGATTATACATAGTAAAATAAGCATTTGTAGTTGGGCATATGTATTTATTTCCGTTTTCATTGATTTTTACTTCATAATCGCTGTATCTAATCCAGTCAGTTTTGAACTGTCCTATCAAGTTAATATTTTTTTTCATTATAACATCATCTCATTTCTATTGTTAATATATTGAATAGATTTAACTATTAACATAATAAAGTATATGAAAATAATTGTCAACTTTATATTTGGAAATATTTTAAATTAGGGTATTAAAATATAAGATTAATAAAATGTAGTATGGTATTATAAATACATACATAAATAACAAGGAGTGATAAACATGTTAGATTTTACTTTTCATAACCCAACTAAAATAGTCTTTGGAAAAGATAAAATAGAGGAATTAAACAAATTAATACCAGTAGATGCTAGAGTATTAGTGCTTTATGGTGGTGGAAGTATTAAAAAATTTGGTACACTAGATAAGGTAAAGGAAGCTTTAAAAGATCGTGAAGTATTTGAGTTTTCTGGAATTGAACCAAATCCTAGATATGAAACACTTATAAAAGCAGCAGAGGTAGTTAAAAAAGAGAACATAGACTTTTTATTAGCTGTTGGTGGTGGGTCTGTAATGGATGGGACTAAGTTTGTAAACTTAGCAGCTAATTATGATGGTGATAATAAAGCTGATTTACTAAATTACGGATTTACACCAGTACCAGTTTCAAAGGCATTACCTATAGGAACTGTAGTTACTTTACCTGCAACAGGTTCAGAAATGAATGGGGGAGCAGTTATTACATATAATGGAGGGAAGTTTTCTGTAAGAAGTCCATTATCATTCCCTACGTTTTCGATTTTAGACCCGACTTTAACATATACGCTGCCTAAAACTCAAGTTGCAAATGGTGTAGTTGACACATATATACATGTTTTAGAGCAATATGCAACTTATCCTGTAGATGCAAGATTCCAAGATAGAACAGCTGAAGGGATTTTAAAAACTTTAATAGAAATAGGAAGAGACACTATAGATAATCCTACTGATTATGACTTAAGAGCAAATCTTGTTTGGTGTGCGACAATGGGTCTTAATGGACTTATAGCTGCTGGAGTGCCACAAGACTGGACAACTCATAAGATAGGTCATGAGTTAACTGCTTTATTTGGAATAGATCATGCTAAAACTTTAGCTACTGTGCTTCCTGCA
Organism: Paraclostridium sp.; assembly: GCF_051657365.1. Taxonomy (NCBI): domain Bacteria; kingdom Bacillati; phylum Bacillota; class Clostridia; order Peptostreptococcales; family Peptostreptococcaceae; genus Paraclostridium; species Paraclostridium sp. Next base: position 58,798 of record NZ_JBOFKN010000131.1, on the reverse strand, counting down.
CTTTGGGAAGTTAGAAGAAAAGAAAAAGGAGCTAAGCTAGTTCAGTATGCTGAGCGTGTATGGGATATAAAAGATGGTACTGATGATGAGAAGATAGATTTAGTTATAAGTAAGACTCGTGAATTCTTTGAAAGTCTAGATATACCTACTCATTTATCAGCTTACGGACTTAAAGAGTCTGATGTAGATACTGTTGTAGATGCACTTGAGAACCATGGAATGACTAATTTATCTGAAACAGGAGATTTAACTTTAGATATAAGTCGTAAGATAATTGAGAAAGCACTTTAATTAAAAAATATTAAATAAATCAGAAGTTTATAAAGCTGTAATTTTGTGAATTTACAAAATTGCAGCTTTTTGCGTGTATATGAAAGGATATTAAAATATATAAGTAGAATTTTATATAAAATAAATAGACATTGATTTTTAGGAGGGAAAATTTTGAAGAAAATTTGGGGCATATTTATAATTATAGGAATATTAGGTCTTATGGGTTGTACAAAAAAAGAAGGTATTACTATAAAAAAGGAGAGCGTTGAACCAAAAGAACAAATAAAAGAACGACTAGCAGGAAACTCTATGGGAATTTATAATCTAGACAATTTAGATAAAGGAATATATCGAGTTAGTATTATGTCAGAAGAATATAATGATGGGAAATTTAAAAAAAGTAGTAATGTATTGGATAGCGAGATTGAGATAAAAAACAATAAGGGCAATTTAAATGTAGGAATCAATAAGACTGATAACAATAAATTAGTATTTGATATTAGTCAAAATGATAAAGGTGAATTTATTGCTACAACATCCCAAGGTATGGATTTATCTAAAATTAATATAGAAAACAGTGGATCTTCATGGAATATGCTTGAAAATGCTTCTGAAGGAGTGCATAAAATAGAGTTGGGTAAGAATTTGGCAATAGCATCTTTTAGTACTGGAAAAAAAGGAGTTACATATGGTATAAATTTAGGAATTGATTTTATAAAACCTAGTGAAGTTGATGCTGATGTACCTCACAACATGGTGGATATCATTATATATTTAAAAATAATTAAAATATAAAATGTATTTTAGTATTTTGATATAGCAATTATATATAAATATATTGGCTTGATGTAAGATTGAAAAACAGAACAGCTCAAAATATATATAAAGCTCAAGGGCTTAAGGAGGAAGGAATTTTGAGGGAATGCATTTTTTATAATGGTGAATATGAGTCATTAATCGTTATGTCAATTATAGCAAATGAATATATCTTTAATAAATAATCTTACAAGGAGAATATGTAAATGACTGTGATTTTAGAAACAGATAGATTAATACTTAGAAAGTTTAAATCTGAAGATTTAGATAGCTTATATGAATATAGAAATGATGAAGAATGTGGAAGGTACCAAAGATGGGAAAATACAGAATTAGAATATTTGAAAGAATTTATAGAAAATGAAAAAAATAAGGAGTTAAAGGAAGACAATATTCAAGTTGCTATTGAATTAAAAGCAAATAAGCAACTAATTGGTGATATCTTTATAGCATTTAAAGAAAAAACAGTGACAATAGGATATACAATTTCTCCAAAATACCAAAGAAAAGGGTATGCATATGAAACTTTAAAGGAACTTATAAATTATATATTTGAGAGATTTACAAGTTATGATGAGATAGTTGCTATGGTACATCCGGATAATTTACCTAGCAAGAATTTGATAGAGAAATTGAATTTTAAAAAAGAGGGATATTTTGAAAAAGTAAGCAGTATAATTTATTCAATGCAACTATAGATGCTTAGGAAACGGAGAAGTATTATTAGATATGAGTATAAAAAACCACTTATAAATAAAATATATGTGGTTTTTTTATATTCTATTAATTAATTTTAAAACTACACTTGCATTACGAGGTATTATGAATTATTATATAAATATAAATACATCGCATAATGAGGTATATCAAAAAAAGGAGGTGATACTATGGAATTAAATAAAGAAGTTTTAAAAGGACATATAGATACTTTGATTTTAGCTATTTTGGATGAAAAAGATTCATATGGATATGAAATTGCAAAAATAGTTAGAGAGAAAACAACATTTGAGTTAAAAGATGGAACAATGTATGTATCGCTTAAAAGACTTGAGTCTAAGGGGCTAATAAAATCTTACTGGGGTACTGAGCAAGGCGCAGGAAGTAGAAGAAAGTATTACAATATAACAGATGAAGGAAAAGTAGCTTTAGGCATAAAAATTCAAGAATGGGACTTTGTACAAAATATAATGAACCAATTTTTAAAGGGGAGAAGATAGGCTATGAAAATAATTGATGAATATTTAAATTCGTTATATACAAATGATAAAAGTAAAGAAGTTAAAGACTTAAAAGAAGAGCTAAGAGGACATTTACAAACATCAGCTAATGATTTTATGGTTAAGGGATATTCAGAAGAAGAAGCGCAACTTGAAGCTATAAATCAGTTTGATGATGGGACTGATATGTTAAAGGATTTACATAAGGCTCTTAATGAAAGTAAAAAGGATAATGAAAAATTAAATAAGAGATTTATAAACATTTTTAGAAATATATTTATACTATCTGTAATAGTAGGACTTGCAACTCTGGTTTATGGTGATAGGTTAATGGATAAAATAGAGTACATACCAGTTATATTAGGTGGAGAAGTTTCTAGAATTGAATATGAAAAAAATATAAATAAGCCAGAAACATATAAAGATCAAATTGAAAAATTATTGAAAGATAAAGAATTTAAGTATGTAAGATATTTTGAGATAACTCCAGACCCTGATAAAAAACCTGTTTATAGCTATAGTGATAACTCAAACCAAACTAAATCTTTAGCTATGAGGGGAGATAAAATAGGCGTTCCAAATAAAAATGGTAAATGGGGAAGTTATGAGGTTAAATTAGATTATAGTCCAGTGTTAAGAGTTAGTAGTATTTTTAATGGGATTTTGTACGTAGGAGTAATTTCTCTTGTAGTTTATATAGTTTTATTAATAAGATTTAGAATGAAATTTAAAAAACAATTAATATATAAACAAGCTTAGTTTATACACATTTACAATTTATATTAATCATATAATATCTGGAAGGAATAATTGAGTTTATGAAAAAGAAAATATTAGGTGGAGTATTAGGTATGTCTATGTTGTTAATAGGAGGGTGTACTTCTACAAAAACAGCAGATATAAATGTACTTGCAACAACAGATGTACATGGGGTAATACCATATGAATTAAACTCATATGTAGAAAATGAAAAAAATAACGATAAAAATATAACTTTAGTGGATGCGGGAGACTTTTTAGGTAGTGAATTTGGAACATCTGAAGATATGTTGAAATTCTTTGACCAAGGATACCAAGATATTAAAAACGGTGAAGTTATTCATAGATATATACCTATTGCAAAGGAAATGAAAAAAGCTGGATATGATACTGTAACACTTGGAAATCATGAGTTTTTAGTTCATGATAAATATCTTTTAGATAATATGATAGCTGATTTTGAAAAACAAGGAATAAGTGTTTTATCAGCAAATACATATAAGAAAAATGGAGATAGTTACACAAAGCCTTATGTTATAAAAGAAATTGAAACTCCTGAGGGAACTGTAAAGTTAGGTATTTTAGGGCTTACTATTAAAGAAGTTGGAGAAAGTAAAGAACGGGTAGGTGATAAATTAGTACCTACGAAATCCTTAGAACTAAAGGATCAGAAGCAATTTCATGGAGAACTTTACATGAATGATTTAGTAGAAGATGCTAAAAAATGGGTCAAGGTAATGCAAGATAAAGATAAGGCTGATGTTATAGTAGCTGTTGCACATACAGGTGAAAAGCCTGAAAAACCAAAACATCCAGGAAATAGAATACAAGATTTAGCTCAACAAGTTGATGGAATTGATGCTATAGTTGCAGGGCATAATCATGTTCAGATTAAGCAACATGATTATAAAAACAAATCTGGTGAAACTGTTATAGTTACAGAGCCGGGAAAACATGGAGAGTGCATATCAAAAATTAATTTCAAGTTGGAAAAAAATAGAAATGGCTGGGTTGTTGCTGATAAGTCTAGTGATATAGTTCAATTTGAGGAAAGTAAGAAGAACTTGAAGCAATTATTTGATAATGGGGTAGAACTTAATATGGGTATATACGAGTTAAATAATAAATTAGGAGAGAAAATAAGTCTATCAAAGATAAGCTCTCTAAAATGGGATAAGGGATATGTATTTAAACCAGGTACTCCTAGAAAAAAAATATATGATACTGTAGGATATGAGTTTTTCAGAATTAGTGAAAGTGATCATACATCACAGGTTATACTTATGAAAGGAGATAAAGTTGTTTTTTATTCAGGAGTAGATGATGATTTAAAACCATATACTATGAATTTTAAAAATGGAGATTTTAAGTATGGGGTTTTAACTATACTTCCTGGTAAAAATGATTATTTTAGGGTTGAACAAGGTGAAAGAAATCCAATTACTAATAGGGCTAGTATTAAGCTAAATTATATAGATAAAGAATAAGTTATAAAAATTAAAAGTTTAAATGCACATAAAAATGGTAGTGATATTTTATATTACTACCATTTTTATATGTATTTAAATAACAATATAGAGTATATGTAAAAAGAAATCAATTATTACATATACTCTATATTAATTTTCTATAAAAAACAGAAAATTACAAAAACTATGTGGATTTTTACAAATACATGAAAATAACAATATGTTACGATTAAATAAGGTGTATCAAAAATTAGTGGGAAAATAGGGGGGAAAACAAATGTATAAACTTGATATACGTGAAGATTTTTACATTAATAATCAAAAGGTTAAAATAATATCCGGTGCATTACATTACTTTAGAGTAGTACCTGAATATTGGACTGATAGACTTGAGAAGTTAAAGGCGTTAGGATGTAATACGGTAGAAACATATATACCTTGGAATTTTCATGAGCCAAAAGAAGGTGTATTTGAGTTTGAGGGATGCAAAGATTTAGTTAAGTTCACTAAAATAGCACAAGAGTTAGGGCTTTATGTAATACTAAGACCTAGTCCCTATATTTGTGCAGAATGGGAATTTGGAGGACTTCCAGCGTGGCTTTTAAAGTATTCTAATATTCGAGTTAGAAGTAACTGCGAGATATTTTTAAATGCCGTTGATAGATATTTTGCGGAATTATTTAAACATATATCTCCACTACAATCAACACAAGGTGGACCCGTTATAATGATGCAAATTGAAAATGAATATGGTTCTTTTGGAAATAACAAAACTTATTTAAAGAACTTAAAAAACATGATGATTAAATATGGATGTGAAGTTCCTTTATTTACATCAGATGGTGCTTGGAGAGAGGTTTTAGAATCTGGAACTATACTAGATGAAGATATATTACCAACAGCAAACTTTGGATCTAGATCAAAAGACCAGTTGGGATATCTTCAGGAATTTATGAAAAAAAATAATATAGAAAAACCTTTGATGTGTATGGAATTTTGGATGGGATGGTTTAGCAATTGGGGAGAGGAATTCAAAAGACGAGATGCACAAGATGCTGCAAATGAATTAAATGATTTGTTAGAAATGGGACATGTAAATATGTATATGTATCATGGAGGAACAAATTTTGGATTTTATAATGGAACTTGTTGTCGTGATGAAATATCTCCACAAATTACAAGCTATGATTATGATGCTTTAGTAAATGAGTATGGGGAGTTTACTGAGAAGTATAACAAGTTTAAAGAAGTAATTTCTAAATATATAGAAATTCCTGAAGTTAAGCTTAGCACAGTTATAAATAAAGTTTCTTACAAAGATATCAAATTAAAAAATAAGGTTAGTTTGTTTTCGACTTTAGACAAACTTACAAAACCTATATATAGTGAAGAAACCTTAAATATGGAAGCTCTTGATCAAAATTATGGTTATATATTATATCGTTCTAATATTGGGAAAAGAAATGATTTAGAAAGATTTAAATTAGTTGGGATGGATGATAGAGCACAAGTATTTATAAATGAAAATTATCATTCAACTGTGTACAAGGAAAAGTTTGTAAGTGAAAATCAAACATTATCATTAGATAAAGAAGATGATAATATACTAGATGTTTTAGTTGAAAATATAGGAAGGGTAAATTATGGACCTAACTTACTTTCACCATCTCAAAGAAAAGGTATAAAAGGTGGAGTTATGATTGATATTCATTTACATATGGGATGGGATCATTACTGCTTAGAGTTTGATAATATAGATAAAGTTGATTTTAGCGGATACTACAAAGAAAACAATCCGGCATTTTATGAGTATGAAGTTGAAGTTAATGAATTAGGGGATACTTTCTTAAATACAGAAGGTTTTGGAAAAGGGGTAGCTTTTATAAATGGATTTAATCTAGGTCGTTTCTGGGATATTGGACCTACTAATTATTTATATATACCTGCTCCACTGCTTAAATCTGGATTAAATAAAATTGTTATATTTGAAACTGAAGGTAAATATAAAGACTCTATAAGTTTAGATGATAAACCTAATTACATTAAATAAATTAGTATTAATTATTATTTTAAGGGGGATTTTATAATGGGATTAAAAAAACTTATGAAAAAAGTGCTTTTGCCAAGTTCTATGGTTATATCTATGATGATGCTTACGGCATGTAGTTCAACAGGGGATGATGGAAAAGTATCATTAAGATATTCAACATGGGATAACACTCATACAAAGGCAATTGAAACTTTAATAGAAGGATTTGAAAAAGAAAATCCAAATATTGATATTCAGCTAGAGGTTATTTCAAATGGCGATTACTGGACAAAGATGGAAACAGCCGCCGCTGGGGGATCAGCTCCAGATGTATTTTGGGTAGATGCCAGAAGATTTGGGACTTATGCAAAAGAAGGTATGCTTGTTGGAATGGATGATTATATAAAAGAAAATAAGATAGATATGAGTCAATACTTAGAAAGTATAACTAGCATTTACAATTTTGATGGAAAGCAATATGCAATGCCAAGTTTTTGGGATGATACAGTTCTTTTATTAAATACAAAGATGATGGAAGAGTACGGTATAGAAAAACCTAAGAAAGATTGGAATTGGGAAGAAATGATAGCTTGGTTAGAAGATGCAAAAGCAAAATTGCCAAAGGATATTTATCCATTTGCATCTAATACGTTAGAATATACTCAACTTGGAATATTTAACGGTATTGCTTTAGCGGGGGGACAAGTTTTAAATGAAGATAAAACTAAAGCATTAATAGATACACCTGAAAGTGTTAATGGATATAAAACTTACCTTGATTTAGTAAAAAGCGATTTACATAGTCCATTTGATGTAACACTTGAAACAGGAGCAGGAACATTATTTAAATCAGAAAAAGCTTTAGCTTATCAAGCAGGTTCTTATTCACTTTTAACATATTCAGATAAAGAACAAGCACAAGTTGCAGGAAACTTTGAAATATATCCAATACCGGAGATAAAAGAAGATGTTAAAACAAAATCTGTAATACATGGTGTAGGAAATGTTATATCAGCTAATTCTAAGCATCCAGATGAAGCTTTTAAATTTATAAATTATATGTCAAGTGAAGAATCTATGAAAACTTATACAGAGTTGGCTTTAGTTTCTCAGTCACATAAAAATGTTCAAAATTTATATGGAGATGTAATGAAGGATAAAACAGGATTGGATGTAAGTGTTGTTTATGATGTTGCAAAGGATGCAATGCCACTTCCAAATAGTGTAGATACTGCTAAATGGGATAAAGTTATAGTTGATAATATAAGTTCATATGTTCAAGAAAAACAATCATTTGATGATATGATTAAAAATACTCAAAAAGGTGTTCAAGAAGTTTTAGATAAAGAAAATCAGAATAAATAAGTGAGTGTAATTTAATGAAATTTATATGATGGAATATGAAAGGATATCTAAAAATAACTATAATTTTAGATATCCTTTTTGAAATTTAAAAAAGAAATATTTACTTATTTAATAAGTTTTAATTGGATATATATATGAAGATTGTATGAAATTAGGATATATTTGGAGGTATTGGATTTAGATTAATAGAATATATTAAATACAAATAAACAGGATTTAAATACTATTAAGATTGAAGAGGTGAACTGTTATATGATAATAATAAAAAAATTAGAAAATAAGTTCATAAAAGATTTAAAAAGTTTACAAATGACAGAGTTTCAAAAAAACTATGTTCATATAGATTTTGACGATATGTTAAATAAAATTAAAAATAATTCAGATATGAATCTATATTTGGTGTGCAATGATGATGTTGTTATTGGATTTGCATGTATTCTTTTAGATGAAGAAGGAGATTTAAATTTACTAAAATTTATGATTGATTATAACTACCAAGGTAAGGGGTATGCGAAACAAGCTTTACTATTATTATTAGATTTAATTAAATCCCAAGCACCTAAAGATGAGGTATGGCTAAGTGTACATCCGAATAACACTAAAGCTGTTGATTTGTACAAAAAAATAGGATTTACTCAACAAAAAACAAAATATGATGCAGATGATGAGATATTCTTTAAATATGTTTATTAAATACATAAATTCATTTGTAATTTACAATTAACTTTTATTTGGAGGATTAAAATGAAGATAATTTTAGGGGCAGGAGCAACTAATTATTCAGGATGGGTTAGTACTCAAGAAAATGAATTGAATTTATTAAATAGAAATGATTTTGAAAAAAATTTTGAAGAAAATACTATCGATGCAATGCTAGCAGAACATGTTTGGGAACATATGACAAAAGAAGAAGGAGTTATAGCAGCGAAAAATTGTTATGACTTTTTAAAAGAAGGTGGATACATAAGAGCTGCTGTTCCTGATGTGAATTTTAAAAATCAATGGTACCAGAATATGGTTAAAGCAGGAGGTCCTGGCTCAAAAGATCATCCAGCATATACTCATAAGATAGTATATGATTATTTGACTTTTGCAGAAGTATTTAGAGCAGCTGGATTTGAAGTTGAGTTATTGGAGTATTGTGATGAAGATGGTATATTTAACTATAAATATTGGAATGAAGCAGATGGAAAGATTGGTCGTTCTTTTAGATTTGACACTAGAAACAGCAAGGATATGTTAGGTATGGTATCTATAATTATTGATGCAAAGAAGCCTAGAAAAATTAATAGCAGTATATACAATTGGGAGGAGATTTAAATTAAAACTATAGATGATATTACAAACTTTATTTTTCTTGAGAATGATTTAGAAAATTCAGATATTATTTTCATACCTGGGGGATCTTATTCAGAGTTACCAGAAAGAGCAGCAAAACTTTGGATTAATAATTATGCACCAATAATTTTGCCATCAGGAAAATATAGCAAAACACGAGGTATGTTTTTGAAGCCATCTTCAAAATCAGATAAATACAATGATATTTATGCAAGCGAGTGGGATTTTTTAAGAAAGGTTTTATTGATAAATGGAGTTGATGAAAAAGTAATTTTAAGAGAAGATAAGGCTGAAAATACATATGAAAATGCTTTTAAGTCTCGGGAAATTACCGATAAACTAGGGTTAAAAATAAATAAAGCTATAGTATGTTGTAAAAGTTTTCATGCAAGACGGTGCTTTGTTTATTATCAATGGGCATATCCTCAGGCAGAAATAATAATATCTCCTTGTGATGTAGGTGGAATTAATAAAGACAGTTGGTTTAATAGTGAAAAGGGTAGAGACAGAGTTTTAAATGAACTAACAAAAAGTGGAGAACAGTTTAAAAGTTATATCAAAGATATTTCACAACAATATAGTAAGTATGAATATTAATTTAATTTTAGGGAAAGATAATGATTGAACAACATATATTATTAAATAAACTTTTCTGAAATGAAATAGTTGAATTTTCAGAAAAGTAATACTATACTATAATTAAAATATGATGTAGAGGAGGGTTAAAATGAAAAATTACTTTGTTGATAAAATGTTTAAAATTAGACAATATTCGTTCAATATTTCAGCATATAAAGCTACAAATTGGATAAGTCCGTCTAAAATTAAATATTTGAATCAATAGAGTAAGTTATAAATTTTAATCCAGATATAAATTAAGTTAGAAAAATATATCCGGGCAAGTTTATTCTTGCTCGGATTTTTTAGAATGCAAATTTAAATTAATTTGTTATGCCTTTGAACCCGAGTGAGAATTTACTTGGGTATTTTTAATGGAGGTTTTAATAATGATAGAATTAGAAGTGAAAAATTTAGAAAAGAGTTATGGGGCAAATTTAATTTTTAAAGATATAAATTTCGATGTTAAAAGTAAAGAAAGAGTAGCTGTAGTAGGGAAAAATGGTAGTGGAAAAAGTAGTATATTCAAAATAATCGTTAATAAAGAAGTTAAAGATAGAGGAATCATATTAATAAGAAAAGGTTTGAAAATAGGTTATTTAGAGCAAATACCAGAATTTGAAAATTATAAAGTAAAAGAAATATTAAATTTAGGATTTCCTCAATTAATTGACATAGAAAAAAACCTAAGAAAATTAGAATTAAAGATGCAAAGTGTAGATTGTGATATAAATAAGGTTCTTGAAAAATATAGCAAGTTGCAAGTAGAATATGAAAACTTAGGTGGTTATGAAAAAGAAACTACTATTTCAAAGGTGTGTTCCGGGTTGAGTATAAGTGATGAACTTTTAGAAGCTGAGTTTGATGCTTTAAGTGGAGGCGAAAAAACTAGGATAATGCTTGGAAAACTTTTAGTAGAAAAACCAGATATACTTTTATTAGATGAACCTACAAATCATCTTGATATGAAATCTGTGGAATGGCTTGAAGCTTATTTGAATGATTATTTAGGAAGTGTAATTATAATTTCTCATGATAGATATTTCATAGATAGAGTTGTCACTAAAGTTGTGGAGATAGAAAACTTAGAATCCAAAATTTATATAGGAAATTACTCAAGTTATATTAAACAGAAAGAAGAAAATTTATTGTTAGATGCACATCACTATAAAGAACAGCAAAAGAAAATAAACTCTATGGAAGAATCTATAAAAAGGTTGAAGGTATTTTCACGTAATGGAGAAAATGAGAAATTTGTGAAAAGAGCTCAAAGTATGCAAAAGAGATTAGACAAGATTGAAAAATTAGAAAATCCAAATAAGAAAAAAGATAATATGAAAATAAATATAACAAATAATACAAAGCAATCACAAGATGTAATATCAATAAAAGATGGGAGAAAATCTTTTGGAGATAAACTGTTATTTGAAAATATAGATATATTAATAAGAAAAGGTGAGAATGTAGCGTTAATAGGTAAAAATGGATGTGGAAAATCAACTCTTATAAAAATAATTTTAGAACTTGAAAAGTTAGATAGTGGAAGTTTGCAAGTTGCAAATAGTTCTAAAATAGGATATCTTCCACAAAATGTGGAGTTTGAGGATGAAGATAAAAGTATATTAGATTGGTTTAGAGATGATATAACTATAGTAGAGGGGAAGGCAAGAGAGTATTTGGCTAAATATATGTTTTATAAAGAAGATGTGTTTAAAAAAGTTAAGTCTCTTTCAGGTGGAGAGAAATCTAGGCTTAAGCTTAGTAAGATACTTTATTTTGATATAAACTTACTTGTACTTGATGAGCCAACAAATCACTTGGATATTGAAAGTATAAATAACTTAGAGCATGTGTTAAAAAATTTCAAGGGAAGTATATTATTTGTATCCCATGATAGATACTTTATAAATAAAGTTAGCCATAGAATATTGTCTATAGAAGGTAATTCAATTTTAAATTGGAATGGAGATTATGAATATTATAAAGAAAAAAGTGAAGAGTTGAGTTTGAAAAATAAAATTAGTGAAGAGAAAAAATTTGATAAAAAGGTAGAAAAAGCTACGTTGAGAACAGAATCTAAAATTAGTAAAAGTAAATTAGAAAAAGATATAGAAGAGTTAGAAATTAAAATACAAGAGTTAGATGGAAGTATTGAAAATATTAATTTTAATTATGAAGAACTACAAGGCGTATACGAGAAGAGGAATAATCTAGAAAAAAGTTTAAATGATTTATTAACTGAATGGGTAGAGTTTTAAAATAGTTTATTAAGGCTATGATTATGAAATCATAGCCTTTTAGGTTAAATTACATTATTTAATAAAACCAGGTTTATCTTGAATATTATTATAATAGTTAATTCTATCATTATCATCAAAAAATTTATTGTCATGTGCAATTTCATATATAATTTCATAATTTAAACCATTTGCAATACAATCTTTATTTCCAGAGTTTTCTGCAGCTAGGTTATGCAATGTAATAGTGTCATCATCTATTAATCCATATTGGATTTTATCTATTCTATAGCCTATTTCTGTAAAAGCATCCATATCTCCTTTACTATAAATTTCAGATTCACATAATTCGCTACCTAATTTCCTGGCTTCTTTAGTGGGAGCTATAATATTTACATTTTCTTTGTTTACATTAATAAAAGCATGTGTAAGTTCATGTATGTATTCATATACACCTAAGGAGTTGTTTTCTTTTGTAATGTATTTTGAGTTTTTTGATGTGAACACAGAATCTTCTGGTTTAAGAAATAAGCTGAAAGTTAAAGTAAAAACTAATATAGTACAAAATACTGTCATTAAACAAATTCCAAGTTGCTTCTTCATAAATCCTCCATAAATTTTAATCATAGTATATAATTATATTACAATAAAACTATGGAAATTTATACCATTTTAATTAAGTGTTATCAAAAAATAATTATAAAGGTTTCAATGAACTTATCGAATATAACATAAAAGGGGGGAGTGATAAAATGGATGCAGAGCCACTAATAGGAATTTCATATGAACTTATATTCCAAATATTTAATACATTACTTATTTTCATAATTCTAGGGGTGATAGGATATGGAATATATTGTTTAATAGCTGGAGCTAAATATAAGAAAAAATATGAAAATAAAATTATAGAGTTAGAAAAGGAAATCAAGGAATTACAAGAAAAACCCAAAAGATAATTTTAGAAAATTTGTCATATAAGGGGATGGAAATATATGCAATATAGTATTTTAACTAAAGTAAAATGGAAAAAATAATTATAATGGTTTTTTACATTGAACAAACTGTTGGGATATGAAATAATATTAATTAAAGAAAATATAAAGGAGAGTAGTTTATGAAAAAAACTAATTATAAAGAGCTGGGAGTTGTACTTCTTAACAAATAAGGAGTTACAATATAATAACTCCTTATTTGTTAAGTTTGTGATTATACAACTTAAAAATAAAGGAGAACAAAATAAATTGAAATATAAAAACGCAAAAAATATATTACCACAAGAATTACTACAACAAATACAACAATACATCCAAGGTGATGCTATATATATACCTAGGTTAGAAAATGAAAAAATACCTTGGGGACAAAAAAATGGAGCTAAAAAAGCTATCTACACAAGAAATAAAGGAATATTTGATTTATACCAGAGTGGATATTCGATAGGAGAAATAGTAAACATATATAACTTATCTGAATCTAGTATAAGAAAAATAATATCTAAAATAAAAAAAGAAGATATGCAAATAAACGAGGGATTATACCTAGGGGGACTTACAAATGAATAATATAACTTTTGAAAAATTACAGTTAAATGAATTAAAAGAACTGATAAAAACACATTGTGTAAGCTCACTTGGAAAAGATCTTATAGATAAACTTAGCCCTAGCAAAAACCTGAGTGTAGTAAAAAGAAGATTAAAAGAAAATAATGAAGCTAGAAATGTACTATCAAATAGTAACCATATACCTTTAGAAGGGTTATTCAATATTAACTCAATAATAGATAAAGTTGAAAAAGGAATGATTCTAGATCCTTTAGAACTTATAAAGGTAGAAGACTTTTTAAGGGGATGTAAGAAAATAAAAAACTTTATGATAGATAAAGAGTTTTACGCTCCTAATCTAAGTTCTTATGCACTAAATATAACAGAATGCGAGTATATAGAAAGTGAAATTAATTACACCATAAAGGGAAATAAAGTAGACTCGAATGCTTCTAAAGAATTGAAAAAAATTAGAAGAAACATTGAAACTTGCGAAAGTAAAATAAAAGAAAGACTAAATAAATTCTTAACCTCAAGTGGTAATAAAAAATACATTCAAGAATTTATAATAAGTAAAAGAGCTGATAGATATGTAATACCTATAAAAGCTTCTTATAAAAATGAGGTAGATGGCACGGTACTAGATTCTTCATCAAAAGGAACTACAGTTTTTATAGAACCTAATAATGTATCGAAGTTTAGCTTAGAACTTATTAGTTTAAAATCAGAAGAAAGCATAGAAGAATACAAGATATTATCAAATTTAACTGAGATGATATTTGAAAAAATATCTCAAATAAAGTTAAACTTAGAAATAATATCTGAGTATGATATGGTCTTTGCTAAAGCTAAATATAGTGCAAATAATAAATGTATTACACCTAAGGTTAATGATATAGGTTATATAAAAATAGTAAATGGAAAACATCCACTGCTAAAAGGCAAAGTAGTACCTTTAAGTGTTGAAATTGGAAAAGAGTATAGAAGCTTAATAATTACAGGACCTAATGCAGGAGGAAAAACTTTAGCATTAAAAACAGTAGGATTATTAACTTTAATGGTACAATGTGGCTTTGATATAAGTGCAGATGATAAAACAGAGATTAGTGTTTTTGAAAATGTATTTGTTGATATAGGGGACAATCAAAGTATTGAAAATGCACTTAGTACTTTTTCTTCGCATATAAAAAACATTGCAGAAATTATGAACTCTAGCAATAAATCTACCTTAGTACTATTTGATGAAATAGGTAGTGGAACTGAGCCTAATGAAGGGGCTGGACTTGCAATAGCAATACTAGAGGAGTTTTATAAAATGGGATGTATAACAATTGCATCTACACATTATGGAGAAATAAAAAACTTTGCAAATATGCATCAAGAATTTGAAAATGCAGGTATGTTATTTGATAAAGAAACACTAGAGCCTTTGTATAAATTAATTATAGGAAAATCAGAAGATAGTAATGCTTTGTTTATATCTAAGAAAATGGGAATAAAAGAAAAAATACTAAAGCGAGCTACAAGTTATATAACTGATAAAGATTATAATTTAGATATAATAAAAAGAAGTAAGATAGAAAATAAAGAAGAGCCAGTAGAAGCTATAGAAAAAGAAGTAGTTAATTACCAAGTTGGAGATAAGGTAAAACTATTAGATGAAGATGACTTTGCAATAATTTATAAAGAAGTTGATAAATTTAATAATATTGAAGTATTGTATAATAAGAAATTTATAAAAGTTAACATAAAGAAAGTACAACTTCAATTAAAAGCAGATAAGCTGTATCCATTAGGATATGATATTAATAGTTTATTTACCTCTTATGAAGATCGAAAGCTAGAAAAAGATATTGAAAGAGGTTCTAAAAAGGCACTTAAAAAAATACAAAAGCAGATAAGAAACAATAAATAAATTATGAAAATAACAAAGAATCCAACAAAATAATTTGTTGGATTTTTTTATTTTTCATCAATAAATTCAAAAAGGTTTTCAACTGTAGTATCAAAAATCTTTGCAATATCCATAGCTAATTTGAGAGAAGGATTATACTTTCCATTTTCTAGATGAACAATAGTCTCACGTCTTACACCAACTAATTTTGCTAGTTCACTTTGCTTCATAGAAATCTTTTCTCTGTGTTCCTTGATATTTGTTTTTAAAATATGCACTTATTCATAAATCCCCTCTCTATCAAAGCGTATAAAAAGGCTTAATCTTAATGAAACTAATAAAAATAATATAGTAGAAATTATTATACCCACATCTAAGTTAGATATATTTATATGTTGGGTAAATGGAGTTGCAAAATATATAGAAACTAATCCAAAAAAGCATAAAATGAATTGAATTGCTATACTGTTAACTTTTGCTAATATAGTTTTTGAAGCTTCATCAATTACATCATTAAATTTCTTATTATAAATTGAAAACACACCTAAAACTATCATCCAAACTAAGGAAGACAATACACCCGAGCTATTAATTCCAGGAAGAAATTTATTACATAACGTTACAAGAAAAAAGAAACCAAATAATAGAACTTCAAAAATAAGTTTTGATTTAACACCGTATTGAGAATTAGACATATAAAACCACTCCTTTAAAAGTTATATATTTATAACACGATATATTATAAGTATAAATCTTTTTATAGTTAAATGTAAATGTAAAGTTATATATTTTTAACTTTACTTATCAATTAAATACCAAAATATGTAAAATGATGTGTATTCTGATATAATTTAAAAGTAAAGTATTAAGGCATCACTAATAAATTTGACTAGGGGGAAGTATTTTTGAAGGAGAAACTAAAAAGAATAATTATGGGATTTATAACAAATCCCATAATCTTAATTGTATATGGAATTTTCTGTTATGAACTAACTACACTGTGTATGTATGGAAGGTTTAATAATAATATGAAT
This sequence comes from Paraclostridium sp., assembly GCF_051657365.1. Lineage (NCBI taxonomy): Bacteria > Bacillati > Bacillota > Clostridia > Peptostreptococcales > Peptostreptococcaceae > Paraclostridium > Paraclostridium sp. The sequence goes on along the minus strand of NZ_JBOFKN010000131.1, from coordinate 42,208 downwards.
ATATTAATAGCTTGTATAGTATTTTTTACAACTATGATAGCTATTTACATAATAAGAGGGAGGAAAAATAAAAAATCCAGATTTAAATTAGTCAATTCAAAAATATGGAAATGTATATCGCTTATAATCATTATTATATTAACTGTATTTTACGGAGTAAAAATTTATCAAAGTGGAATTAAGTATAATGGTAAACTTTCGTGGGTTATTCAAAGATGGCAAACTGAAAGAAATATTAAATTTGAGAAAAACAATATTTATGAAGATGGTGTAAGAGGTGTTTTTGAAGATATAAATAAAAGATATGAACTGCCTGAGAAATTATATATGGCAGACGATTTAAGTGTTAGGTTTAATAAATATGGTACAATTACACAATTTGATACTTTTGTTTATGGTAAAGATAGACAGGGAAAAGAAAAAAGTTATTTAATATCATATGATAAAAATAAATCAAAAGATATAAAGTTAATATTAGGTGGTTTTGCAAATCCAACTTATAGTAATGATAAGTTGCTTGACCCTTTATTTGAAACAGTTAATTGTATTTCTATAAAAAATACTGTTAGCAAATGGAATGCAAGTGAGTTTGGACTGCTTTATAAAGGAAAACGAAACTGGGAATCTAATAGAGAGGGTATAGTTTTAATTAATAAAAATGGAAATAAAGTGCCTGTAGAGTTGGCAGAGGATAAATTAGTGGGATATACTGTGTCTATATACGTACCAGGTAGAGAGGAAGAAATTACTCCTGTTAGATATAATTTGTTAACTGATTCGTATTGGTTTAAGTTCCAAAATACTGAAACGGAAGATGCATTAAAAAAGAGCAAAAGTGAGCTTGATATTGTAACTGGAAATTCAAATAGTAAGGATGAATTTTATTTAAAGGATGGATTGAGATATAAATTAAATGTAGATGATAAGGCAACTGGTAGCTTCTTTTACTCATTGCAGCAAACTACTGATGGAGGGAATAAGTGGACGGTTTTAAATGATAATCCATTTAATGGACCTACAGGAGAAGCTTCAGGAATGTATTTTATTGATGAGACTATAGGGTTTATAGGAATATCTAGAGATGGTGGATCTAGTGGAGAGTTGTATCGTACAGAGGATGGAGGAAAGTCCTTTAATAAGCTAGAGTTTGAGAGTAAAGAAGTTATTTTAGATAATGGAGCATCTATAAGTCCTTTTGATACTCCTGGTGTTCCTTATGAAAAAGATGGAGGGCTATATTTAAATATAGGTCAAGGAGCAGATGGTGACTATAATGGCAATAGTAGTTTGCTATACACTTCTAAAGATAAGGGACAAACTTGGGAGTATGTAAAGGAAGTTAAAAGTAATTAGTAGTTTAGGCTGATTAAAAATAGAAAATGATTATTTATTTTATTTCTAGGGTTATTGGAATAAGTTAATAAATATTAGAATTAAGGAAATAGCACTAATCTTTGACAGATGTAGTGCTTTTTTTCTTGAAATGGTAAGCTGAGGTGAAAAAGTGGAGGTAATAATAGCGGGATCTATAGCAAATATATAAGGATACTGAAAAGGATTACTGGTAGGAGTTTAAGTTTTTATTGTCAATAAAATTTATACTTGAGAATGATTATCTTTATTAAAGTGAGGGTAATATGGTATTATATGTATATGTAGTAAATAAGTTACTCTGGTTTTATGACAACATGATAGTATATTTTAACACTTTTAAATAATTTGAATTATATAGTATATACAGATTATTTATTAAAACATATATACAAGGGAGGGATATCTATGGAAAATGTATTATTTGCTTTTGCTTTAACTTTAATAGCAGGATTGTCTACAGGAATAGGAAGTTGTATTGCATTTTTTTCAAAGAAAACAGATACTAAATTTTTATCGATTAGCTTAGGATTTTCAGCAGGTGTAATGATTTATGTTTCTATGATAGAGATTTTTGCACAATCTAAAGATATGCTTGTGAAAATTTATGGCAACGAAATAGGAACAGGTATAACATCTTTAAGTTTCTTTTGTGGGATATTTTTAATTTTGTTGATAGACAAATGTATTCCAAAAGATAGTAATCCTCATGAACTTCATAATATATCAGAAATAGATAAATCTATAATAAAAGATAAAAATTTGATGAGAACAGGTATTTTTACAGCGCTTGCAATAGGAATACACAACTTTCCAGAAGGTTTAGCAACATTTGTATCTGCACTACAAGATACAACTATAGCAATTCCTATAGTTATAGCGATTGCTATTCACAATATTCCAGAAGGCATTTCAGTATCTGTACCAATTTATTATGCTACAGGGGATAAGAAAAAAGCATTTATGTATTCTTTTGCTTCTGGTCTTGCTGAGCCAATAGGTGCATTATTTGGATATTTAATATTAATGCCATTTATCAATGATACAGTTTTAGGTATACTTTTTGCAGGGGTAGCGGGTATTATGGTATTTATATCTATTGATGAACTTTTGCCATTATCAAGGGAGTATGGAGAAGGTCACCTTTCTGTATATGGATTAGTGGCAGGTATGGCGGTTATGTCATTGAGTTTATTCCTATTTATATAAAAATTAAGATAGATTAGAAAAAATAATGAATTAGATCACAAGTAAGTGATATGGTCCATTATTTTTTTAAGTTTTTCTTAGAAAATAAACAATATTCAAAATTTAAAAGTAATAAAAATAATATGGTATAATTTGGATAAAATCAGACACAGTTTTATAACTAGTAAGGGGAGATATTATGGATAAAGCAATATTTATAAAGGATCTAGAAATGAACTTTGAAGGTAAACAAGTTTTAAAAGGTATAAATCTGGAAGTAGATAAAGGAAGTATCATAGGGTATATAGGTCCAAATGGAGCAGGAAAAAGTACAACTGTAAAAATAATATTAGGTTTAGTTGAGGGATATACAGGAGTAGTTGAAATATTTGGAGAAGATATATCACAGGGAAGCGATGAATATAAAAAAAGAATAGGATATGTTCCAGAAGTAGCAGAAACTTATGAAAGCTTAACGGCTAGAGAATATTTAACTTTTATAGGACAGCTATATGGATTAGAATATGATGTAGTTGATAAAAAAGCTTATGAATTAATGGATATATTAGGAATAAAAGAAGCTTATGATTCAAGAATATCATCTTTTTCAAAAGGAATGAAGCAAAAGGTAGTTATAATATCTAGTTTAATTCACAATCCAGATATATTATTTTTAGATGAACCCCTAAGTGGATTAGATGCAAATAGTGTAATGGTAATAAAAGAAATTATGATAAGTTTAAAAGAAGAGGGTAAGACTATTTTCTACTCATCACATATAATGGAAGTTGTAGAAAAAATAAGTGACAGAATACTATTACTAAATGATGGGAATATAGTTGCAGATGGTAATTTTGAGGATTTGAAAGAGCGTGTGCATCAAAAGTCTTTAGAACAAATCTTTAATCAACTTACAGGGTTTAGTGAACATAAACAACTTGCAGAAAAATTTATATCTGTAATAAAAGAGGTGTAGATTATGAATAATTTTATTTCACTAAAGATACTTGATAAGTTTAGGTTTTTATATGAAAAGCTAGGTGTAGACTATGACGACATGAGGTTAATAGTAAGTAGAAAACTAACTATAGATTCAAGAAAAACTTCTAATTTATTAAATAATCAAAATGTTGATGAATTTTCAAATCAATACAAAACAATGCAAATAATATATGGGATTATTGGTTTCTTTATGATGATGATCATAATATATAGCAAAAATATTTTTATATCAATGTCTGTTTATTTTTCAATGATTATGTTTCTTATGATAACAATAGTTATGTCAGATTTTTCAACTGCAATATTAGATGTTAAAGACAAATCTATATTAGCTATTAGGGGTATTAGTTCAAAAACATTAAATGCAGCTAAAGTAACACATATTATGATATATATGATAAATATAAGTATAGCATTAAGTGGATTTTCATTAATAGCATCAATTAAGTACGGATTAATATTCTTTTTAGTATTTTTAATAGAGATATGCTTTATTGATATTTTTATGATAATTATATCTGGGCTAGTTTATTTGATTATATTAAAATTATTTGATGGAGAAAAACTTAAAGATGCAATAACTATTATACAAGTATCAGTTACGCTGTTATTTAGTGTTGCTTATATAGGGGTAATGAATATATCTGAAAGTATGCATTTGTTTGAAAATATAGATTTAGGTACAATAAGTTACTTTTTGCCACCTTTATGGTTTGCAGCTCCACTTGAAATTATAGTAACAAAAAAGATAGATGAAACACTATTCATACTTTCTTTTTTAGCTTTAGTTGTACCTGTAATATCGGCTTTAATATATACAAAATTTACACCAGTATTTGAAAAAAATCTTCAAAAACTTAATAAGGAAGGTTCTACTAAAAAGGTAAATAAGTATAATTTAACAATGAAATTGAGTAAACTAGTATGTAGAAATAAAGAAGAAAGAGTATTTTTTAATTTTATTTCTAGAATAATAAAAAATGATAGAGATTTTAAATCTGCAATATATACAACTATGGGATCTAATATTATATTTTCTATTTATATAATTTTTCGTAGAGATGCAACATATACAAATCCGTATATGTACCTATTTTTATATTTTTATGTGATTTCAATTCCTACAATAATAATCGCTTTAAAGTTTTCTAGAAATTACAAAGCATCATATATATATACAACAATACCTATAAAAGATAAAATGAATATACATAAGGCAGCTATTAAAGCTTGTTTATTTAATGTAATAATACCTATTTACTTAATTTTATGTATAATTTTTATATATTTTTATAAGGTAAGTATAATAAAACATATAGTAGTTATATTTTTAGTAAGTATATTTATAACTATAAGTAGTTTTAAAATAATTGATAAAAGTATGCCGTTTTCTCGCCAAATTAATGTACTTAAAAAAAATTATGCAATAGTAGAAAATTGCTTAATGATTGTTTTAGTGATTATTATGGCAGGAATTCACTTTGTTAGTTCGATTTTTGGCACTTTAGGTATTAATATTTACTTAGGAGTTCTTTTAATAATAAATATATTTTTGTTTAAAATAACATTTAAAACGAAGTAAATATATTTTGTGAAATATTATTTAAGATACTGTAATAGCTATGATTTTACTAAAGCAAATTCTGTAAACTATAAATTTTTTGATACAATTAAATTAACAATTGTTATATAATGAAAAAGAAAAATAGTTATAATACAATAAATAGGAATTTGAGGTAAAATGTTATGGATAAATATAAAAAAGAAGAATTGGTAGAGGCGCTACAAGTTGTATCTTCAACTATTCGTAACTGTGAAAAGATACATCCGAAATTTGCGGAGGGTACATCTCAGCATACACTTCTTAAAAATAGAATAAAAGCCATGTATATTTCAAAATCATTGATAGCAGATGAAAATATTATGGATAAATATACAAAAGAAGAATTAGAGGCATCAATACCACCAGTAGCTTCAGTTATAAGTAAATGTGAAAAAGCAAAGTTAAAAGCTGTGGAGGGTACTTCTAATCATACTCGCCTTAAGAAAATTATAAATGCTATGTATGTTTCAAAATCGCTGATAACAAATGAAATTAGTAAAAGAAGCTAATTTATAAATTTATTAGATTATGAACCAACAAAGTAATAATTTCAGATTACTATTTTGTTGGTTCACAATATTTTTAAAATATTTATATAGCCTAATAGATAAATTGGAATTTATCTGATGTATGATACCATATTCATAGTCTCTAATTTTTTGAGATTAAATAATTGATAAAATTTATTAGATACGATATCTTCTATATCAGTTACAAGCATAAACATTCTTACGTTAGCATATTTTTGCATTATTGTTTTAAAAAGATATGTACCAATTCCACGTTGTTGATATTCTGGGTCAACTATTAAATCTTGAACTACTAAAATATGTTCTCCATCTCCAACACACCTAATAAAACCAATAAGTTTAAAACCATCAAATGCACCCATAGTATATAATGAATTATCAAATGATCTTATTAGTTTTTCATCATCTTTTAGATAAGAATTCCAAGATTCTTTTATATAAATATCTTTGATTGATTCAATCATTGATGAATCAACTTCCTTATAATTAATCATTAACTTAATTTCCCCCTCAAAATTTATATTTACATATTCGTTAAATAAAATTAATTATTGAGTTAATTGTAGCAGAGTTTATTATTTATCAAGTGTTCGCGAAAAGATATGTTACCTAAAATTTGAAAATAAATAATTTTTCAATCGGATTATTTAACTCATTTGAAATTCTAATAGCTAATTTAAGTGAAGGATTGTATTTAGCATTCTCTAAACGAGCTATAGTTTCTCTTCTAACATTAAATCTATTGGCTAACTCTTCTTGTGTTAATTCATTAAATTGACGATATTTCTTTAAATTAATAATAAACTTTGTCATGATATTTAGTTTCCTGTATCAAATTTATAAGTTAAAAATGCCCATAAGTTCATTGATATTGCAAAAGTAAGTGCTAGTATTAATACTTGTAATCTATAAAGTGTTATTAAATCTACGGTATATAGCCTAATTAATATACTTGCTACAATTGATATCACAAAACCTGTATACATAGCTATAGAACCGGCTCTATTTTTATTATAAATTAAGCGTTCATCTTCATGGTCGCCTAGTTTGTTCCACCAGTAAAAAGAAAAATATGCAAACCAACTGAAAGATAAAAGTTCTAATGGATCACCGTTTAATTCTTTAAAACCTAAAAAACCAAATAATACAAAGAAAATTGAATACTTATTTAAAACTTTCATAAATAAATCTCCCTTCGCTAATGTGATATATTTATATCTATATATTACATATATATCACATTGGTTTTTATATTATGACTGAGATTTAAAAAAATATATTTAAGTAGATACTTTAGACATAAATAGATATAATGAGTCATATTATAAAATTTATAAAGTTGTTATGATAAACAAAATAGATATGATATAAAATTAAATAAAAATTATAAATTTAGCTAGGAATGAAAGTGAGTATTTATAAATGGGAGTTGATGAAATATTATATATGTAATAAGTGATGTGCATGGGGAACTAGATTTATTTAAGAAGATGATAGAAAAAATAGACCTTAAAGATTCAGACACTTTATACGTATTAGGCGATTTAATTGACAGAGGGGAAAAGTCTATAGATACTTTAAGATTTGCTATGAAGCACCCTAATGTAGAATTTATAATTGGAAATCATGAAGATATGATGTGTAGTATATATACTGGGAATGTGAAATTTTTTAAGAACTGGATACGAGAGTGCAATGGGGGAGCTATAACATTAGAACAATATCATAGTTTAGATGAAAAAGAACAAATAAAGATAGAAAACTTTTTAATTGAAGCACCTTTGTATAAACTTATCGAAGTGAAAGATAAGAAGTTTTTATTGGTGCATGCAGGGATACAATCTTTAACTGAAGTTGATTTAGAAGAAGCTATAGAAAGTCAAAGTAGAAGAGACATTATTTGGATAAGAGATGAGTTTACAAAAACTCCATGTAGAAAAGACGTGACAGTGGTATTTGGGCATACTTTCACTGAAACTTTGTGTGAAGAACATAGGATTTGGTATAGTTATATTGAAGAAGATGGGATAATATATAATGATAAAATAGGAATTGATTGTGGATCTTATGAATCTAAAAAACTGGGTTGTTTAAGATTAGATGATATGAAAGAGTTTTATGTGAGTTAACTATAAATGGGGTTTGTCTCAACGGATAGCCCGATTATGGATAAATATATAAGTTTTGCTCCATGTAAGCTGAAAAGATGCTTACAAATGTCGCTAAAACTTATATATTTACCATTCGCTATCTATGTTGAGGCAGACCCACTTTTTTTATAGTTAATCTGACTTTAGATTTTTAATTTTATATATGCTAACAATAATACAAGCTAAAGATATTAATATTAGTGGCAATAAGTTACTTATATCAAACTCTGGATTACACATAGCTTTGTAGCCCCATGTTGCAGGGAATACTTTGCCAATACTTTGTAGAAAGTCTGGTAGCAAGTCTATTGGAAACATAATTCCAGAAAGCATAATTGAAGGTAAGAAAATAAATTGAGATAGCATTGTTAACTTTGAAGTGGTTTTTACAAACAATCCAAGTACAGTTCCAACAGATAAACAAGTAAATATAAATATAAAAAGATTAATAAAATAAATACAAATATTACTTGGAACAACTGCATCAAATGCAATTGGAGCAACAAAAAAAATAAATAATGTCATTATAAATAGATGAATAAAACTAGAGATGAAGTTATTTATGATTACCGTCCAAAGAGGAATATTTCCTACTAGATAAGACTTTTTTATAGAACTATTGAAAAACTCTACCAAAGGATTTGGAGAACCAATAATTGCTCCCATAGTAACACCAAAGATTGTCATAGATGCAATTATAGTTTTATAAGCAATAGGGTCAATAGATGTGAATATACCTCCCATAAAGCAAAAGAATACAATAGGTACAACGTAGTAAGTTAATAATATTCCTTTATTTCTTAAATCCAGTTTCCATTGAATTAATATACCATATAAAAATGCATTCATTATTTATCCCCCCTCGCAATATCCATAAAACATTCTTCCAAGCTTGCGTGTTCTATTTTTATATCAGAAATAGATATATTTTGAGCTTTAGAGAAATTAAGTAATTCTAAAAGACCATCATCAATTTTACTACATTCAAAAATGAAATAGCCTTGAATTTCATCAATATAAGTACAAAATGAAAGCTCATTTAATGAAATAGGTGAACTTAACTTTAATTTGATTGAGTAAATATTTTTCATATTTGATTTAAGTTCATTCATGTTACCGTTAAAAGCGATTTCCCCATTGTTTAAAATAATTAACTTATCACATAAAGATTCTACTTCTGCCATATCATGACTAGCTATAACTATTGTTTTACCTTCACTTTTTAACTTGCTAATTTCCTTATGAAGAGAAACTCTACCTTCTACATCCAAGCCTGCTGTTGGTTCATCTAAAAATATAATATCTGGATTACCAGTCATTGCCAAAGCTAGATGCAATCGTCGTTTCTGACCTGTAGATATTTCTTTGTACTGCTTATTTAAAATATTTTTAAGACCTAATCTATAAGCTAAATTCATATCTATAGAAGTGTGATTCCATTTTGCAAATAGATTTAAGGCTTCAATACACTTTATATGTTCAGGTAGTGAAGAAGATTGTAGTTGAACTCCTATTTTACCATTTATAGAAATTTGATCACTACTAAATTTTCTTATACCTTCCATACATTCAAGCGTGGTAGTTTTACCAGCACCATTTGTACCAAGTAACGCAAAGATAGTTCCTTTTTCTATTTCAAAAGAGATATTTTTAAGTACTGTATTATTATTATATTGCTTTTGTAAATTAGAAATTTTAATTATAGGATTCATATTTTACACACTCCCCATTTCAGCAATCATTATATTTTCCTTTATAAAGTAAGCTTCCAGCGCAGTACCAATAAAGTCGTCGATAAACTGTTGTTTAGCTGAGAAACTCTCATCCCAATTTTCTTTGCTTTCATTAAACTTCATAAGTTCTGGCAATATACTCATATCACCACCTGTAAAGTCGTTTATCATATCCCACCATTCTTTAGCCAACATAATACCTTGTTCACTACTTGGCAATACTCCTTGTTTTTTTAATAAAACTGCTTTATCCAGTATAGTTGAATATTTTTCAAAAAGTTTTAATCCATCCTCTTCATTATCTTTAAAACGTTCACGCATATGGTTAGACAATTTATCATCAAATAGTTTTACTACCCAGTAATTTTCATTTTCTTGTTTTATAAGAGAAATTATATCTGCATACTTGGAAAAATCAACTTTGTTTATTTGAAGGACTTCAGATTGAAGTGCTTTAGTAGCCAAAAGAGCAGAGTTTAAATTTTCTATTTGATTTTTTATAATTTCACTTTGTTGTTCAAGTATTTTAGATACCTCTATAGGGTCATCAAGTGAAAATAGTTTACCTTTTATTTCATCTAAAGAAAATCCTAAATATTTTAAGGATAATATTTGATGAAGCTTTACAATATCTTTTTTAGTATAAAGTCTTCTACCGCCTTCGCTTTTAGCTGAAGGATTAAGTAAACCTTCTTTATCATAATATTGTAGGGTACGTACGGTTACATCCATTTTTTTAGCAAGTTCTCCAACTGTTAAAAGTTCTTTGTTTTTCATATCCCCACCTCCATACTATTATCCTAACATATGACGCTACGTCACAAACAACAACTTTTTAAAAAATAAAAAAAGAGTTATTTCCAAACTCTTTTTGCACCAAATAGTTCCTGGACGTAACCGTATAAAGAAACAGGAGCCATAATCATTTGATAAAATAGTAAAAATAAAGCAAATCCAAGTATATTCCTTCTAACTTTTAGATTTAAGTTTTTAAAAACAACATTATATTGAAAGTGATATAAGATAGTAAAGCTTAGTAGTGTAAGAGGTAACACTAAAAGCATCATTGGTCCAACTATAGCATAATTACCTAGAAATAATGCTAAATATAATCCCGGTATCCAAAAGAATGTGTAACTAAAGTCCATATATGGAATAATAAAATCTATTCCAGTAGAGAACTTACAAAATATAGAAGGTTGTTGCCAAGGTTTTACTTCTCGAAGACCTTCTATCATACCTCTAGCCCATCTTGAACGTTGCTTTGCAAAGTGGGAAAGCTTAGTGGGTACATCTGTAAAAGCTACAGCCATTGGTTCAAAATAAACTTTTTTATTTTCAGCAAGCATCTTCCAAGTAAGGACAATATCTTCTCCTATTGCATCCGACCAACCACCTAATTTAGAAACCGTATCTGTCTTATATACAGAGAAAGCTCCTTGAGCAACCAGTGTACCTTGATATAAGCCTTGCATTCTTTTAACTGATGCAATACTTAAAAAGTAATCCCACTCTTGAATTTTTGCTAATAAATTATCACGACTGTTTCTTACTAGCATAGAACCTGCAACTGCACAAACATCTGGTGAAGAAGCTTTGATTCTAGAAACTAAATACCCAATAGAGTGTTTGTGTATTATAGTATCTGCATCTAAAGTTATAACGAATTCTGTTTTAACATGTTTTAATCCATAATTAAGAGCATTGAATTTACCTGGATTTGGTTCTTTTAATAAGAGAATTTCCATGTCTAATTCTTTTATCGCCCTTTTAACTTCTAGACTAGTATTATCACTTGAGTTATTATCAATTACTATTGTGTATATATTGCCACTATAGTTCTGGGTTTTAACATATTTTAGAGTATTAAAAATACCGGACTCTTCGTTATAAGCAGAAATCAAAAGTGTTATATCGTCATTAACAATAGTAGGGTCTTTTATTTTAGGTTGTCTATCTGATAATAAACTTACTATTAAAAATGTATTCATAAAACCGGGAACAAAGGCAATTCCACCCACTATAAAAGTTGCTCCTAGTGGAGAAAAAACAATAGCTAAATCCTTAATCCAAGGTTTGGAAAATTCAAATGCTATTAAAGTTAATATAGTAGCTATTATTATATTCATGAAGAATTTTGTTTTTACATTTATATAAAACTTTGAGTGAACTTTATCTACCAATAGATGATGATTTAATATATTTTCATTTTTATTTATTACTTTTTCCATATTTTCAAAACCACCTTAAAATTATATGTTAATATATCGTGTCAGACATTAAATAATAAGTGAAAATGGAATAGGATACTAGCGTAAATGGAACCCAAAAAATGAATTAAAAGGAAATATAATAAATGTTCTATGGATATAACGTTTTTCATATTAAATAAAGTGGAATTTTTCGAAAAAATAAAAATGTTTAGGATATATATTGAAGGTTATTGTAATTAGAATATAGAAATAAAGTAGTATATAACAGTTATTATTAAAGGATTTATATTAATTTAAAAAGAGGTGAGTAAAATGGATTATAAAGATTATTTAGAAGAAGTTAAAGATTTATTATGGTCAACTTGGGAGACTAAGGAAATAGGGTCTAATGATTTTAAATTGATTAAAGAAAAATTGCTTCAACTATACAAACAAACTAAAGACTCTGAGTGTTTGGCAATAATATCAGAACTACATATACATAAGTCTAACTCGCATAAAAGGAAAGCAAAAGATTTTGCCCTAGAGGGGTTAAATGAAAATTGTAATGATACTTTCTTGCATGGCAATTACACTATAGCATCTAATGGAGCTTGGAGGGATTTCATAAAAATAAATCACAATTTTTTAATTGAATTTTATAAGGAGTTTATAAAAAATCATCCAGAGGTTTTTATTGCTAGAGTAATTTTGATTGAAAATCTAATAGACAATTATAGATTTGAGGAAGCGCATGAAGAAATTCATAAGGCTTGTAAATTATCTGATGAAAGAGCTCATTTATTAGAAATTTACAAAGGTGAGATGTTATATAAAAAAGGAAAACATGATGAAGCTATAGAACTTTGGAATCAAACTTGTAAAAATAACCCTGAAAACTATAAATGCTATATGTCGGTTGGAAATCAATTTGCAAGTTTTGCAAGATATGAAGAAGCAATAGAGTATTATAAAAAGTCTTTCTTGATACAAGTTGCTCCTAGAAAATTAGATGCATTACTTGCTATAGTTAGTGTTTATGAAATATTAAAAAATTACGAAGAAGCTTTAAAGTTTACAAATTTAATAATAAAAGCTTATGAAACTGATTACAATGTTTTAGAGGGAGAGGAATTAAAGCCTTATTTAGAAGATAAAAAAAGGTTTGAAAAAATTATTAATCTAGAAAAATAAATTAAAAAAGATAAGTTTACTGGGGTAGATTGAGGTTGTATAGCAATCTAAGGAAACGTTAAAGCCGCGCGCTTAGGCTTTAGTGAAGTAAGATGCTACACAACCTCAATCTCTTTTTTGATAAACAGTTTTTTGAGTATAGTCATATAAAAAATAGGTATTATTTTTATTAATATTACATATAAACACATAGAGATTATATGTAATTTCATGAAGAAAGGAGGACATATATGAAAGATAAGAAATTAAAACTAAAAATGATAATAGAATCGACCCAAGGACTTAAAAAATATTTTGTTATCGCAGTAATAACAACTATATTAGGAATAGGATTTAACTATCTTACTCCACAAGTAATAAGATTTACAGTTGACTCAATAATTGGAGACACTCCACTTAATTTACCTAATTATTTTTTAAATATTATAGATAAAGTAGGTGGGCGAGAATTTTTAAGACAAAATTTGTATATACCAGCAATGATAGGAGTAATATGTTCTATTTTATCGGGGATTTGTAATTACTTTTACAAGGTATATATGGCAAAGGCCTCGGATGGGACTATAAAGAATTTAAGAGATAAACTATACGGTCATATAAGCAGACTTCCATTTAGTTGGCATATGAAAAATCCAACAGGAGATATTATCCAAAGATGTACCTCTGATATGGAAGTGGTAAAAAGCTTTTTAGGAATTCAGTTGTTAGAGTTTATAAGAATAATTTTTCTAATAGTAATTTCTCTTACTATAATGTTTTCTATGAATGTAAAATTATCATTAATAGCAGTAGGTTTTATATTAATAGTAATAACTTATTCTGTAATATTTTACAGCCTTATACAAAAGAAGTTTAAAGTTGCAGACGAAGCAGAAGGTGAGTTATCATCCCTTGTACAAGAAAACTTTACAGGGGTAAGAGTTGTAAGAGCTTTTGGTAGACAGTCTTATGAAATTGAACGATTTGATGAAAAAAATATAGGCTTTTCCAGACTATGGATTAAGCTTGGTAATGTACTTAGTTTCTATTGGGGTATAGGCGATTTGTTTTCAGGACTTCAAGTTATGTCTATAGTTGTATTTGGTTGTTTTGAAACAGTTTCTGGCGCTTTGACACTAGGAGAACTTTTAGCATTTATATTCTATAATTCTATGTTGGTTTGGCCAGTTAGATCTCTTGGAAGAATAATATCTGAAATGGGTAAAGCAGGAGTATCTATAAATCGTATTGGAGAAATATTTGATGCCGAGGAAGAAAAAGATAGTGAAAATGCTATTACTTTGGATATGAAGGGTGATATAGAATTTAAAAATGTGAAATTTGATTATTATGGAACTAAACCTGTGCTTAAAGATGTTTCATTTAAAATAGAAAAAGGAAGTACTTTTGGTATTTTAGGAGGTACTGGTTCTGGAAAATCTACAATAGTACATTTATTAAATAGATTATATAACTTAGAAGAAAATTGTGGTGAAATTTTAATAAATGGATCAAATATAAATAATATAAAGCTTGATTATTTAAGACATAATGTAGGGGTAGTACTACAAGAACCTTTCTTGTTTTCAAAAACTATAAAACAAAATATAAATATAGCATCTAAATTTGATGAAGATGAAAACTTTGAAGCTGTTAAACATGTTTCTAGGGTTTCTCATGTTCATGAAAATATTCTAGGCTTTACTAGAGGTTATGACACTATAGTGGGAGAAAGAGGAGTAACTTTATCTGGGGGACAAAAACAAAGGGTTGCTATAGCTAGGACTTTAATAAAAAATAGTCCTATAATAGTATTTGACGATTCATTGTCTGCAGTAGATACAGAAACAGATGCAAAGATTAGACAGGAGTTAAAAACTCATGTAAAAGATAGTACTGTAATAATAATATCACATCGAATAACTACTCTTATGAGTTGCGATAATATTATTGTTTTAGATGATGGAAAGATAATAGAAAGTGGCAATCATGAAGCTTTAATAAAAACTGATGGAATTTATAAAAAAGTTTATGATATGCAATCTAGTGTAGAAAGTGAACTAACAGACACCTTAAATGAAGACGCAGGGGGTGAAAAATAATGAGTTACGAGGAAGAAGAATATAAAAAAAGTTTTTCTATAAAAATATGGGCAAAGTTAAAACCTTTTTTAGCACAATATAAGTTTTATCTTATATTTGCTATATTAGCTAACTTGTTTGTTGCTTTTATAGATGTAATGTTTCCACTTTTTCAAAAATATGCAATAGATAAATTTATAGCTCCTATGAGTACAAAGGGTATTGATA
Source organism: Paraclostridium sp. (assembly GCF_051657365.1). Taxonomy (NCBI): domain Bacteria; kingdom Bacillati; phylum Bacillota; class Clostridia; order Peptostreptococcales; family Peptostreptococcaceae; genus Paraclostridium; species Paraclostridium sp. Next base: position 26,957 of record NZ_JBOFKN010000131.1, on the reverse strand, counting down.
AGTTTACTATTGTATATGTTGCGGCTATAGTTTTACAAGTAATATTTGTAATAATATTTACAAGGTTTTCGATGTATTTAGATTTGAACATAGGTAAAGATTTGAAAAGAGCTACATTTATGCACTTACAAAAACTATCTTTTTCATATTATAACACTACACCAGTAGGATATATAATAGCTAGGGTAATGAGTGATACTAATAAAATTGGATCTATGCTAGCTTGGGGACTTGTGGATTTATTTTGGTCGGGAACTTATGTACTTGGAGTATTTGTAGCTATGTTTATGCTAAATGCAAAATTGGCTATGTATGTAATAGCTATAGTTCCTTTTATAGCTATTCTTACTGTTTATTTTCAAAATAAGATTTTAAATGTGAATAGAGATGTAAGAAAAATAAATTCTAAGATAACAGGTGCATTTAATGAAGGTATCACCGGATCTGTTACTTCTAAGACTCTTGTAATAGAAGATAAAAATTTGGAGGAGTTTTCTAAAGTAACAAACAAGATGTATAAAACAAGTATAAGAGCAACAAGATTAAATGCTATATATATGCCCATTATAATGTTTTTTAGTTCTTTAGCTGTGGCTTTTGTGCTTGCAAAGGGCGGTAATTTAGTTACAAAGGATTTAATGGAGATAGGGACTTTATCAGCATTTATATCTTATGCTATAAGTATATTTGAACCAATTCAGCAGTTGGCTAAGAATATATCTGAATTTATATCGACTCAAGCAAATATTGAAAGGGTTTTTGGGTTGTTAGATAAAGCTCCAGATATTGTTGATAGTGAAGATGTAATTGAAAAATATGGAGATTCTTTTAATCCTAAAAGAGAAAACTGGGAGAAAATTAAAGGGGATATAGAGTTTAAGGATGTGTATTTTAAGTATCCTGATGGAGATGAGTATATTTATGAAAACTTTAATTTTAAGATACCAGCAGGGACTACGGTAGCTTTGGTTGGAGAAACTGGAGCAGGTAAGAGTACTTTGGTTAATTTGGCCTGTAGGTTTTTTGAGCCAACTAAGGGAACTGTATTAATTGATGGAAAGGATTATAGAGATAGATCTCAGTTATGGTTGCATAATAATATTGGTTATGTGCTTCAAGATCCACATTTATTTTCGGGGACTATAAGGGAGAACATTCGTTATGGAAAGCTTGATGCAAGTGATGAAGAGGTAGAGAGTGCGGCTAAGATTGTATCAGCTCATAAGATTATTATGGGGATGGAGAAGGGTTATGATTCTCAGGTAGGGGAGAGCGGTTCTAATTTGTCAACTGGTGAGAAACAGCTTATATCTTTTGCTAGGGCGGTGCTTGCAAATCCTAGGATTTTTGTGCTTGATGAGGCTACCTCTTCTATAGATACTGAGACTGAGCAGGTTATTCAAAATGCTATTTCTAGTTTGCTTGAGGATAGGACTTCTTTTTTGGTTGCTCATAGGTTATCTACGATAAGAAAGGCAGATATTATTTTGGTGGTTAGAAATGGTAAGATTGTGGAGAAGGGAAGTCATAAGGAACTGTTGAGGCAAAAGAAGTATTATTATTCTTTGTATGTTAAGCAGTTTGAAGAGGAAGTTGGAGCAAATGTTTTTGGGGAAAAGTAGAGTGTAGATTATATAGAAAATATGTTTTTGAAAGGGTGGCTTCGGTGAGTCTTAGATTGATATACAACCTAAAACTCACTTGCCACCTTTTTGTGTTACATATTTACATGTATACTCTTATACAAAACTGGTATCGCCGCTTAGATTAGATTACTAATAATGATATTCTTGAGATTAAATAATAGGCTAGGACTGATATAAGCATAAGTGATGAGCCTTTTATTCTGTATGTATTTAATATTATGTCTTTACCGTTATTTTTGCTTTTTATTGCATTGTATATATTACATATATTTGCGGTTATGTATGCTATTGTACTTATTAAAGATGCAGTGTTTGAGTTTTGAATTATTATTACATTTTTTATTGAAAAGTATATAGTTAGTATTGATATGAAAATTGAAAAGTAATAAAATAATTTTCCCCATTTGTTGTTATTCATCAATATTGCCCCCTTTTTTCAAGCATTTGAATTATATTACATTATACTATATATAGAGAGGTTTTTAAATTAGGGTATGTTAAGTTGGCTTCGGTGAGTTTGAGGTTATTTAACAAAGAGCAAAAAAGAAACTTAATATAGAAGTAAGAATGGTTTTTGAAAATATTTTAAACAGAATCTATGATTTGATTAAACTTTAGAAAATATAAAAAAGGAAAAAAATGTTAAAAAAGTTTATTTGAGCAATTTATAGGGTATAAGTATATATGTTCATATAATTATTTAAATATATTTGGACATAGAATCTAAATTTAAAAGAAAGGAGTCCAAATGAGTAAACATTTATCAACCAATATTAGAGTTGCAATTGAAAAGGATAATCCTTCGATTTGCAGAGATGAAGAAAAGTGTATACAGTGTGGTATGTGTAAAAATATTTGTACAGATTACATAGGTGTAAATGGAAATTATTCATTAGAAGATACTAATGATGTTGCGGTATGTATTAATTGTGGTCAGTGCGCAAATGTGTGCCCTCAATCAAGTATTACAGAAGTTTATGATTATAAAAAAGTTGAATCTGTAATAAATAGTAAAGATAAAATAGTTATAGTTTCTACATCACCGGCAGTTAGAGTATCACTTGGTGAAGAATTTAACATGAGTGATGGAAGTTTTGTTGAAGGAAAAATGGTATCATTACTTCGTAAGTTAGGTGCTAATTATGTTCTAGATACAAATTTTGCAGCAGACTTAACTATAGTTGAGGAAGCAAGTGAGTTGTTAGAACGTATAACTTCTCAAAATAAACCTTTACCACAGTTTACAAGTTGTTGCCCAGCATGGGTAAAATATGCAGAAACATTTCACCCTGATATATTAGATCATATTTCAACTTCAAAGAGTCCAATTGGAATGCAAGGTCCAACTATAAAAACATATTTTGCAAATAAAATGGGTATAGATCCATCAAAAATTGTAAATGTAGCTTTAACACCTTGTACTGCAAAAAAATTTGAAATTAAAAGAGATGAAATGAATGCATCTGGAAAATATTATGATGTAGATGAAATGCGTGATATGGATTATGTTATAACTACAAGAGAGTTAGCTATTTGGGCAAAAGAACATAATATTGATTTTAATGATTTGGAAGATAGCGATTATGATAATTTAATGGGTAAATCTTCAGGAGCTGGTGTTATATTTGCTAATACAGGTGGTGTTATGGAAGCAGCACTTAGAACAGCATATACATATATAACTAAAGAAGAGCCACCAACATTATTTTATGACCTACAAACTATAAGAGGTTTGGAAGGAACTCGTGAAGCTACTTTAAAAATCAATGGAATGGATATAAATGTTGCAGTAGTCTATGGAACTAAAAATGCATCTAAGTTTATTGAAAAAATGAAAAATGGAAAAAAACAATATCATTTTGTTGAAGTAATGACTTGCCCTGGAGGGTGTATCGGTGGAGGTGGACAACCAAAAGATATACAATTTAAAGGCAATGATCTTAGAGAGAAACGTATCAATGGACTTTATAAAAGAGATTCTGAAATGAAAGTCCGTTTAAGTCATGAAAATGAAGAAATAAAAGAGCTTTACAAAGAATTTTATGGGAAACCATTAAGTGAACTTGCAGAAAAAATATTACATACAACTTACTTTGATAAAAGTAAAGACCTAGGAGGAAGTAAAATGAGTACATCAGTAAAATATCGTTGTTCAGTATGTGGATATATCCATGAAGGAGAATTACCAGAAGGGTTTACATGTCCAGTATGTAAAAACCCTGCTTCAGTATTTGTAAAAATAGAAGAACAAGCATCAGAAAGTAGTGAATCAGCTACAAAATATAAAGGAACTAAAACAGAAAAGAATTTAATGGAAGCTTTAGCAGGAGAATCAATTGCTAGAAATAAATACACATTCTTTGCAGATGTAGCTAAAAATGAAGGATACGAGCAAATGTATCAAATATTCTTAAAAACAGCAGGAAATGAAAGAGAGCATTCTAAATTATGGTTTAAAGAACTTGGAAAATTAGGAGATACTAAACAAAATCTTCTTCATGGTGCTGAAGGAGAGCATTATGAATGGACAGATATGTATGCTAGATTTGCAAAAGATGCTGAAGAAGAAGGTTTCTTTGATTTAGCAGAAAAATTTATACAAGTTGGAAAAATAGAAAGATCTCATGAAGATAGATATCGTAAACTTTTAAATAATGTTGAAATGAAAGCTGTATTTGAAAAATCAGAAGAAAAAATGTGGGAATGTTTAAATTGTGGACACCTTGTAATGGGTAGAAAAGCTCCAGAAGTATGTCCTGTATGTATGTATTCTCAAGGATTCTTTGAAGTAAGAGCTGAAAATTATTAAGATAAAATGATGACACTATTGAATTAAAACCAAATTTGGTTCACTGGTTTCATTATTTTAACTAAAAAAATAAATTTAATAAATAAAAGACAAGACTTAAACTAAGTCTTGTCTTTTATTTATATAAAGTGAAACTTTAATACTAATTAGTTTTATCTAAAATATCTAAAATATTTAAGACTAAAATAGCTGAATTATTAGCTGATATTTGTTCGAAATCTATTATAGAGTTTGTAGAATCATCATCTGCATTATCTGAGATACTTCTAATAATTAAAAATGGTATGCTATTTATATATGCAACATGACCAATTGCAGAACCTTCCATTTCAACGCAATGAGGAGAATGTTCTTTAATTATTAAATTTCTTAAATTACAATCTGAAATAAATGATTCTCCACTAACTATTTTTCCAATGTGATAATTAAACTTAATCGATTCTATATTTTGATAGGCTTTTATTGCTGTTTCTATTAAAAATTTATCTGATTCAAATTCTTCTTTAAACGGGAACCAGCTTATCATTTGAGATTTACGAACATCATGATGTGCTACATTATTTGAAATAACTATATCACATATTTTTACGGACTCACTTAGACTACCTGCAATACCTGTATTTATTATATGTGTAACCTTAAATTTATCTATAAGTATTTGAGTGCAACTAGCTGCATTAACTTTTCCAATACTACAAGAAGTTAGTATTACTTTTATATTTTCTTTGTTACAAATATAAAATTTAAATCCTGCATACTCTTCTTCAACTATCATTTTTAAATTATCTTTTATAAGATTTATTTCAATAGGCATTGCTCCTATTATTCCAATTATCTTCAATAAAATCTCCCCCTTTTTAGAAATTATAGCACTGTATATTTAATTAATAAACATAATTCACGATAAAGTGAAAGATTTAGGAGTAAATATAGGTTAACCAAATTTGATTATAGATTTGTAAAGTTATATTTAAGGGGGTTATATATTTAAAATGGGGTAAAATACTAGGATTGACAATAAAAAGTAATTCATAATAGTATTGTTTCTTAAATAATATAGAAAAGGAGATATATGATATGACGAAAAAAGGAATAGCTGAATTTATAGGAACATTTGTATTGGTTTTATTTGGAACAGGAACAGCAGTTTTAGGTGGAGGAATGGATGGAGTTGGCATTTTAGGTATTGCAATGGCATTTGGATTATCTATAGTAGCAATGGCATATAGTATAGGAACAATTTCAGGGTGTCATGTGAATCCAGCTGTATCTATAGCCATGTTTTTAAATAAAAGAATAAATTCTAAAGAACTTATGGTTTATTTAATTGGGCAGATATTAGGTGCTATTGCAGGAACATTTATTTTAATGGTATTTTTAAAGAGTTCTAATATGAGTATAGAAAATTTAGGTCAAAATGGATTTGGAAGTTTATCGTTAACAGGAGCATTTTTAGTTGAAGCAATTTTAACATTTGTATTTGTATTAGTTATATTAGTTGTTACAGGTAAAAATGGGAATTCGAATTTTGCAGGTTTAGTAATAGGATTTACTTTAGTATTAGTTCATTTATTAGGAGTTCCTTTAACAGGAACATCTGTAAATCCGGCTCGTAGTATAGGACCAGCTATATTTGTAGGTGGAGAAGCCATGAGACAATTGTGGTTATTTATATTAGCACCAGTTGTTGGTGGTGTGGTAGCTGCAATTATATCAAAAAATATTTTAGATAGTGAAAAATAGGAATTAAAACCTAACGCCGATAAGTTATTAGCGTTAGGTTGATTAATTTAAATATAAATTATCGTGAAAACGTTTACAAAAAAGTGTTGATAATGGTTTGAAAAGATGATATTATGAGAGAAGAAATAGCAATTGTTATTTCACATAAGAAAAGATTTGTTTATTTTATTGTTTTTGATGAAGTGTATATATCGATGTAACTCCTATTTTAAGCTGATTAACTAACTTATGTGGCTGATTACCACAGAACTGATATTAGCAGTACGGACTCTAGTATCAAAGAAATAACACCTTTTGGGTGTTATTTTTTTGATTATAAAAATAAATCTATAGGGAAATGATGCGTTTTAGTATACACTTTTAAAAATAAATTATGCTACACTCATGGTAAGAACTATTATTAAAAATGGGGGTATTGTGGTGGAGAATATAGATTGTGTATTTTGTAAAATAATAAAAAAAGAAGAGCCTGCTCATATTGTTTATGAAGATGAATTTTTATGTTGTTTTTTAGATATAGATCCTATTAATGAAGGACATGTATTGATAGCGCCTAAGAAACATTGTAATTCTATAGATGAAATAGATAACGAGATTTTATTTAGGGTTATGGAAGTGTCTAAGCACATATATAAAGCTATAAAGAAAGTATATAATTGTGATGGTTATACTATGATGCAAAATGGTGGGGAATTTGCAGATTTTGGTCATTATCATATGCATATTTTTCCAAGGTATATAGATGATGAGTTTGGATGGAAATGTAGGGAGATTATTAATGCTAGTAGTTTGGAATTTGTTAAGGATGTACTTAAATCTGAACTTGAGTTTTATAAAGTTAATTGCTAGGTTGTGAATTAATTAGATATCCTATAGAATGGGGAGGCATTGCTATAATACGATTTAAATATGATAAATACTTTACTAGTGTTTCAATTTATACATCAAATAGTACTTATTAAATGATTGAGTTAGGTAGTTTGGAGAGGGGATATAGCTTGGAAAATTTAACTATTAGTGAAAGAATTTATGGGATATCTTTACTGTGGAAAGAGGCTGAATATAATTTTGCACATTGGGATAAAGTTGAAAATTTAAATTGGGATGAAATATATAAACAATATCTAGAACTAGTTATAGATACTGAAGATTATATAGATTATTATAAACTATTAAAGAGCATGTATGCATTATTAAAGGATGGTCATACATTTGTAAAATTAAATTGTGAGGATTATATATTTGCACCTAAGATTGCATTAGATAATATAGGAGAAGATATATTTATAAAAAATAACTTTGGGGACACAAGTATACCTGTAGGAAGTAAGCTTATAGAAATTAATAGTTTGAGTACTAAAAAATATTTGAGAAAATATATTTTTCCATATATAGCATCATCAACTAATCATTATTTATGGACGGTGGGTGCTAAGGAACTATTATTTGATTATAATAATAACCCTGTAACAATAAAGATATTAACACCAAATAATATAACTAGTATTATCAATTTAGATAGATTTAAACTTAATAAAGATGATCTATATATTATTGAAGATAAGAGTTTATATAGTATTGAGTTTGAAAAAATTAGAAATAAAATTGAATATATAAAGATAAATACGTTTATGGATAAAAGTATTGTAGAAAGTTTTAGACAGCGAATAGAATCCATAGATTGGTGTAATGGATTAATAATAGATATAAGAAAAAATAGAGGTGGAAATTCTGATATAGCAATGGAAATAGTGAGGATTTTATCGGAAAAACCTTTTAGAGAATCAAAATGGAAAAGTCCAAAACATATAGCTGCACTGAAGTCTTGGAATAATCAATCAGACAATTGGGAAGAAGGAGATTTTGATGTAATAAATCCCATAGATTGTAAGAAACATAAGGTACCGATAGTTATATTAATAGGAAATTTAACTTTTTCAGCAGCTGAAGATTTTCTTATAGGTCTAGATTCGGCTAATGTAGGAATTTTTATAGGAGAAAAAACGGCAGGTAGTTCAGGAAATTCTGTATATGTAAACTTACCTGGGGGAATCTATGGTCAAGTATGTTCAATGGTAGATTTATATCCAGATAATAGAGAATTTGTAGGTTATGGGATCAATCCTCATATAAATATTAGTAAAACTATAGATGATATTTTGAAAATAAAGGATTTAGCACTTTGTAAGGCTATTGAATATATAGAATCAAATGAAGTTACTATGAGTAATAAATAAAGTGGTTGGTGGGAGTTTGAGGTTATATAGCATCTTCCTTCACTAGAGCCTAAAGGGCAGGCTTTAACGTTTCGTCAGATTGCTATATAACTTCAAACTTTTGTATGTATAAAAAATAAAAATATTAATTATGGACACCTCTATGTTTATTAAACTTATGTAGATGAATTTCAGTTAAAACTATAGGTCCAAATAAAATTAATATTTCTGCTATGTAATAAACTGCATTTGGAAGTTTTAAATTCATTATGTTAGTTAAGACAATGAAACTAATAGAAAATATTAAAGATAGTGTGCAAGTCTTGTAAATATAAGTATTTGCTTCTTCCCAAGTTTCTTTGTCTTTCATGGCAGAACGAAATTTATATCCTGCATGGATATTAGGATATTGTTTATAGTCATCATGTAGGTACTTACAAACTGCACCTATAAAATACATAATTATACCCAATAAAATTATTACCATTTTCCATTTACCCCCCTGTAATTAGATTGATAATATAATAATTGTGAACTTAATTATATTATAGTCCATGTCAAAAGATTTACAAATTAAAAATAGTTACATTAATAAACTCAAAATTAATATTAAAAATGCCATTAAAATTCACTTGATTGAATTTTAATGGCATTTTATTAATAATATTTAAAAATTAATTATCAAAATCTTTGTATAAACAATATGTATCGGAGTTTATAAAATAAATTTTTTCTATATCATCAATATAAAGTTCATCTATATTTCCTGTGTAAGAAAAACTAACACCTATACCACAGTTAGAACTTAGTTTTCGAGGAACAGGGCAAGATTCATTTGTTATATGGATTTTAGTTAAAAATCTAGAAAATTTTATAGCACCCGAGTGAGTGAAAAATGTAGCAAAATAACTCATATTATTTATCACATCCGATGATGAATTCATCATCAATTTCTTTTATGTAAACTTTGTATCCTGAATTTTCCATGAATCTTTTAATATTTTGACATGCAGCCTGGTTATCGACGAAAACCTCTATACCGCTTGGGTTTTCTTCTAGTCCTTTTTTAGACATAAGAACAGGTTGAGGGCATGAAAATCCTCTAGCATCTATTTTTTTAACCAAAATTAACATCTCCTTTTAACTTATTTTTATTATTTTTTTCAGATTTACAACTATAATATGATATTAAACCTAATATTATAAAGCATACAATAACTGCTATTTGTCCATTTGGAGTAGGGCCTTTTGGAGAAGAAGCTAATTTGAAGTTGTGACAAAAAGCTGCGCCTACAAGCATACCTAATATTGTTATTACAGAATCAATATTACCTTCACCAGATAAAACTAATTGTCTCATAGGGCATCCACCTAATAATACAGAACCCCATCCTGCGACTACCATGCCTAAAAAGTTCCATAAACCATTTGTATGAGCTACTGGTTGATTAATAAAACTTGGCTTGAAAAATCCAAATATTAAGTTTCCTACAAATGCAGCTACAAGCATAGCTAAAAATCCTAATAAAAGATAAGAATCTTTAAATAAAAACAAGTCTCTAAAGCCACCAACCATACATAATCTAGTTTTTTGGCATACAACACCAACCACAAGTCCTACTGCTAAAGCAATAATTACTGGTGCATGTTGAGATCCAGGTCCTTTTATTGAAAATAATAGTAAAGAAGATGATGATATTAGTAAGACAAGCAATATAACATTTATTGCAGGGAATAAGAAACCTTCAAGTTTGGTTTGTTTATAATTTCTTTTAAGCGAGAAGCCTTTTTGTAGACAGAATATTCCTATACCTATACCAGCCACAAAGCCAACTATACCAAATATAGCATTTAAATCTCCACCAGCTAATCTAAGTACCATTCTAGTAGGGCAACCTAAAAACATTAATGCGCCTACCATTATCATAAAACCTAGGCAAAATCTTATAAATATTGACGAACCACCACGAGATTTAAATTCACGACTTGATGAGGATAAGATAAACGCACCTAAGACTATTCCGATTATTTCGGGCCTTATATATTGAACTACTTCAGCGTTATGAAGACCAAGAGAACCTGCAATGTCTCTTATAAAACAAGCTATACATATACCCATATTTTTTGGATTTCCTAAAAATACAGATATTACAGAAATGAATCCGATTATAGCACCTCCAATAATGATATTTCTTTTTTCTTTCATTAAAAAACCCCCTTATATAAAATTTAAAAAATCAAAATATTCCCTGAAATGACTTTTTCTCCTAAAGTATAACATTAGAAAATGTCAAATAATGTCATATAATGTAGTATATATAAATTTGATAGAAGTGGTATGACCTATAGAAAAAAACGATTTAAGTTTAAGTCAGGTAAATGATATATTAAGTAGAGCATAACTTTTTATAGGAGGATGAAAATTGAGAGTATATTGTGATAATGGAGCAACATCATATCCAAAAGCGCCTTTGATGGCAGAAGTAATAGCAGATTATATAAATAATATAGGCTGTAATGTAAATAGAGGAGCATATTCAACTTCCTATGAAGCTGAGAATATTGTTTATGAAACAAGAGAATTGCTATGTGAGTTATTTAATTTTAACAAACCTGAAAACGTTGTTTTCACACCTAATATTACTAATAGTTTAAATGTAGTTATTAAGGGATTATTAAAAGAAAAGGATCATATTATAGTTTCTTCTATGGAACATAATGCAGTTATGAGACCATTAAATTCTTTAAAATACAAAAACATAACTTTTACAAAGGTTATGTGTAATAACTTAGGAGAGATTAACTTAGAAGATGTAGAAAATGCAATCAAAGATAATACTAAAGCTATAATTATAAATCATGCATCAAATGTATGTGGAACCATTTTACCTATAAAAGAAATAGGGGCTTTATGTAAAAAGCATGATAAAATTTTTATAGTAGATAGTGCTCAAACTAGTGGAGTAATTGATATAGACATGGAAAAATGTAATATAGATATACTTTGCTTTACAGGGCATAAAGGATTATTAGGACCTCAGGGGATAGGTGGATTTTTGATAAAAGATAAATTGGTATCAAAAGTTGATTCACTAATACAAGGTGGAACGGGTAGTTTATCAGAAGATGAAATTCAACCTAGTTATATGCCTGATAAGTATGAAAGTGGTACTTCGAATATTATTGGGATATATGGACTTAATAGAGCTCTAAAATATATAAAAGAGGTTGGCATTTCTAATATACATAAAAAAGAAATGGAACTTACAAAAAAATTTATAGATGGAATAAAAAGTATTGATGAAAATTTAATAGTTGGGAAAATGGATACGGACAATAGGTCTAGTGTGGTTTCTCTTGATTTTAAAGAACTTGATAATGGGATAATTTGTTATGAACTTGATAAAAAATATTGCATATCTACTAGAAGCGGACTTCATTGCGCTCCTTCTGCTCATAAAACTTTAAAAACATTTCCTAATGGTACAGTTAGGTTTAGTTTTGGATATTTTAATACTGAAAAGGAAGTTGATTATGTTATTGATTGCATAAATAAAATCTATAATTACCATTGTTAACATAGAAAATAATTATCAAATCAAAAAAATTCTATCAAGACAGATTCTTTAATATACCTAATATGTTTGATATTAGGTTTTAATATTAGCAATTCAACACAATTTATTATCATACTGGGAGGATAAAAATGAAATATTTAAAAAGGGGTTATGTTTTTTTTATAGCATTAATGTTAAGTTCTATATTATTAACAGGTTGTAATTTATTTGGAAATAAAGAAGAAGATAAAAGTGTTAGTAGCAATGAAAAAAAAGTAATGAAAAATGATAAAAAAGATAATTTAAAAGAAGTTAAAGAAACACCTAAAAAAGAAGATGAAAAACAAGTAGAGAGTGAAAATGAAATTTCTAAACATAAGAAAACTGTAAGTAGTAATATACATAAAAATGAGATTATAGTTAAAAATGAAGTTTCAGAAAAAAAATATGACGTACATAGGGTAAATAAAAAATACAATGATAGCAAAAATGAAGAAAGCAAACCGAGTGAAGTAAAAAAAATTAATTATATAAAGCATGAAGAAAGTAAACCAAGCGAAGTAAAAAAGGTTAATGATAGCAAAAATGAAGAAATTAAATCAAGTGAAGCAGTTAAAGTAAAAGAAGAAGGCAAAAGCAAAGAAGAAAGCAAACCAAGTCAAGCAGTTGAAGTAAAAGAAGAAGATAAAAGCAAAGAAAAAAGTAAACCAAGTGAAGCAGTTGAAGTAAAAGAAGAAGATAAAAGCAAAGAAGAAAGTAAACCAAGTGAAGCAGTTGAAGTAAAAGAAGAAGATAAAAGCAAAGAAGAAATCAAACCAAATGAAGAAGTTGAAGTAAAAGAACAGGACAAAAACAAAGAAGAAAGTAAACCAAGTGAAGAGGTTGAAGTAAAAGAAGAAGATAAAAATAAAGAAGAGAGTAAACCAAGTGAAGAAGTTGAAGTAAAAGAAGAAGATAAAAATAAAGAAGAAAGTAAACCAAATGAAGAAGTTGAAGTAAAAGAAGAAGATAAAAATAAAGAAGAAAGTAAACCAAGTGAAGAAGTTGAAGTAAAAGAAGAAGGCAAAAGCAAAGAAGAAATCAAACCAAATGAAGAGGTTGAAGTAAAAGAAGAAGATAAAAATAAAGAAGAAATCAAACCAAATGAAGAGGTTGAAGTAAAAGAAGAAGATAAGAGTAAAGAAGAAAGTAAACCAAGTGAAGAAGTTGAAGTAAAAGAAGAAGATAAAAACAAAGAAGAAATCAAACCTATTGAAGAGGTTGTTAATATAGAGGATGCATATTTAAGAAAGGCTATTAACAAAGCTTTAGGAAGAGATGTTAATTCTTTAGATAATATTACTGTAAATGATATGGAAAATATAACTAAAATTGATAGTGGTTTTTTAGAATTACACACAGATGAAAAAGGAGAGCCTAAAAGAGGAATTAAAAGTTTATCAGGATTGGAATATGCTAAAAACCTTAAGACTCTTCAAATAAGTATGAATAATGTAAATGATTTAACGCCAATAAAAGATTTAACAAATTTAGAATTTTTAGAAGTATACAGAAATGAGATAAGTGATTTAACACCATTAAGAAATCTTAAAAATTTAGAGCATTTAGACATATATAATAATGCAGGAATAGTTAATTTAGAGCCTATTTCTAAACTTAATAAAATAAACTTTATTGATATGCATTATTGTAACAGACGTACTTCTAGAGTAACTTTTGAAGATTTAGGAAGTCTTACAAATTTAGAATTTTTAAGTATTGATGATAACTTTGTTGATAATCTTGGTTTTGTAAAAAATCTAAAAAAATTAAGTACTTTTAGTTGTAACAATAATTATGTAACTGATTTAACTAATATACAAGGGTTAGCTAGTGATTCTTTTGAAGACTGGTCAGGGGATAAATTCTTTAATATGTATGGACAAAGACTTAAAGAAGATATTAAGGTACAAGCTCCAAGTGAAGGAATTGTTTATAAAATGAAATGCCCAGTTACTGGAGTTGATAAATATGTGGAAAAAATTTATAAAACTTATGATATAAGTGAAGGACTTCCAGCGATAATTTCTACTGATGAAAATGAAAACATATCTTTTAAATACAATAAAGATACTAATGAGTTAGAGTTAACAGTAGGTAAAAATAATACTTCTAAAAAAATTAATACTAAATTTAACGCAGTATTAGAATATGGTATGTATAGTGTAACAATAACTTTTGATATAACTCAAGATGGAGCAAATATAATGTAAATATTTATAATGAAAATTAAAAATTATGTATTTTAAAGGACTATAAATTTAAATTTATAGTCCTTTTTTAGTATTGATTATATTAGTTTTTATAAGTAATGTTAAATCAAGTATAAAATATATATAGGCATTGAGCTAAAGCGGATTTTTAGTTGATATGGAGTTTGAGGTTATATATATAGTATGCTAAACTTATATAAGTATAATTTGAATTTATAAAAGGGGAGATTTTTATTAAGAAAGTTTTAATTTTGGTTGGTGTATTAGCGGTTGTATTATTAGGTAATGCTTTTGTACAAAATGAAGAGAAAAATAGAATAGCTATTATTGAAAAAGAGGAAGATGTTATTAGAACTTATTTAAATGATAAAACAGAGGATATTGTATCAAGTGAGGGGAAGAAGTGTTTTAGTGCTTTTGATATTTTGGGAGCAAGAAAAGATAAAGTTTATCTTTGGGTTTTGAAATATAATGAAAGTGGTGGAGCTGGATCTATGCCTGTGGTTTTGAATGTTGAGAACAAGGGTGGTAAATTTATTGTTGTTTCACATGAGATACCAAGGGATGGAGATTATTTTGATGATGACATAGAGAGACTTTTTCCTATTAGATTAAGAAATAAGGCTTTTGGAATGGATAGAGAGTATGGTATTAGGATTGAGAATTTAGAAAAGCAGATAGAAAAAATGAGGAGAACTGCGTGTTCTCCTCATTTTTTTATTGATATTATGTTTTTGCTAAGCTCGTTTATACTTTCTGTTAGGCTTTGTAGTTTTCCTTCTATTCTTATCAGTAGGTACATACTGATGGCTATTGGAAATCCTACGTTGGCTATTAGAGATTGCATTTCTGAGTTCATAAGGTTGCTCCTTTCAATGGGTTTGGGTGGGGGAGTTTGAGGTTATATAGCATCTTCCTTCACTAAAGCCTGAAATGCGTGGCTTTAACGTTTCGTCAGATTACTATATAACCTCAAACTCCTTTTGTAAAAGTTTAGTTTAGTAGATAGTAGCATAATTAATAGAATATTTATAATGAAGTGTTTTGAGAAAGTTATAAAGTTTTAATTATAAAAGACGATTTATAGAGTGCTACATTAAATCAAATAAAAAATACTAAAGAGTAAATTGGAGGGAATTTATGAAGAAAAAAATAGCATCGATAATAGCTATGTCTGTAATAGCCACAAATAGCATACCAGCTGTAAATGTTTTCGCAAATGAGGTTGTAAAGGAAAAAGCAGTAGCTATAGAAAATCAAGTTTCTAAAAATATGACTGTTAATGATTTTAAAATAAAAAATAATCCTAATTTTAATAAGTATAATGAATTGTATAAAGTTGGGGTGAAATCTATAACAAATAATGGTGGTAATTATTCAAGTTCTCAAATAAATAAGGCGATAGATGGAAATTTAAATACACATTGGGAAACAGGAAAACCTAATAGTGATATATTTAAAAATGAGGTTGTGTTTGAATTTGATGATATGGCTCAAATAAACAGACTTGCTTATGCTACAAGACAAGATAGTGCTAAAGGCAAGGGATACCCTACTAGTGCAGAGATATATGTTTCGAGTGAAGATAAAGGAGATAACTTTGAACTAGCAGGTAAAGTCAATAAAAGTAAAGTTACAGGTGATATGGTTGAATTTAAATTCGATACTGTAAATGCAAAGAGAGTTAAATTTGTTTTTACAGAGGCAAACCAAAATTGGGCAAGTGGTTCAGAGTTTTGGTTCTATAAAGAAGATAAAATACTAGATAAGATGGAAAAGTTATTTACAGATAGTAATATGAATATTGTAAGTGAAGAGTTTAATTCTTTAGATAAAATTAAGTTATTAGAAGAGGAGTGTAAGAATCATCCTCTATATAATGATTTTAAAGAAAATTTAGAAAATGCAAAAACTATAGTAACACAAGGTAAAATAGAATCATCAATAGCAACTACTAAGATATTTAATTTCCTAGATAATGAAGAGTATATTAAACAATTTAGAATACCTTATAGTAATATTAAGAATATAAGTAATAATGCTGGTCATTATGGGTCACAGAACATAGAAAAAGCAATAGATAAGGATGTAAGCACTTACTGGGAAACTAATAAAAGTAACACTGGAAATTGGAGTAATGAAATAACAGTTGAATTTGTAAAACCTATAACTATAGATAAGATTGTTTACGGAGCAAGACAAAGTGATACAAAAGGATTTATAGAAGAGTTTGAAATTTATGGATCAAATACTAGTAAGGGTGATACGTTCCAATTAGTATCTACAGGAAAAGCAAATAGAGATAAGGGATTAGTTGAAGTTAAATTTAAGCCTACAACATTTAAAAGAATAAAATTAAAAGCAGTTAAAGGTAATCAAAATTGGGCTACATTAAATGAGATAATGTTCTTTAAACAAGATGAATTAACAGATAAACTTAACAGTATATTTACAGATAAAACACAATCAGAGTTAAATAAAGAGTATAACTCAAAGGAAGCTATAGATAATTTAGATAAGCAAGTTAAGCTACATCCACTTAAAGCAGATTTAAGTAAGGTAATTGATAGAGCTCGTAAGGTGTTAGATAATAAGTTTGAAGGTAGTGTGCTTAAAATGACTTTACCTCAAAACGGTAACGTTCAAGGTCATTGCAGAAATGATTTATTAATGTCTTCTTTTGGAACTGATTTTATATCTACAGGTGTATTAGCTAAACCAGGAGAGGTTATAGAAGTTTATGTAGATGCAGATAGTTCTAAACCATTACCACAAATAATGTTTACTCAAGCACAAGGGCATTATGGTAATTGGCAACGTAAGTACAATTTAAAGCCAGGTTATAATAAGTTTGAAGTGCCTACTATATATGATGAAAAATGGTCACATAAAACTAATAAAGGTGGAGCTATATATTTTATAAACCCATATACTTCACAACAACAAGGTAGGGCTCCTAAGATAATTTTAGAAGGTGGTCAAAAATTCCCATTATATAATCAAGGTGATGACGAACAAGCTTTCTTAAAAGAATTAAAAGATTATAGTGATTATGTTAAGGCTAATCCAAACACAGCAGTAGATATATTTGAATATAATTCGCCTAGAATATTATTTACAGGAAGAGCATCAGATGCTAATCAAGTTTATAATGTTGAAAAGGTAAATGTAGGTAAGTCAACTTTAGCTTGGAGTAAAGTTGTAGATGATATGTTGAAATTTGCAGGGTTAGAAGAAAACTCTAAAGACCCTAAACAAGATAGTACGGGTATAAGAACAGATATAAGAGTGATGCAACCTTATGGGGGAGCTTATGCAGCAGGAGACCATATAGGTATACAATACCCTATAGCAGATGATTTTTTAAGAACGGATAAACGTAGTATGGATGGTATACGTTGGGGTACAGTTCACGAACTTGGACATCAGTTAGACATTATACCTAGAACTTGGGTAGAAGTAACTAATAACATGTGGTCTAATGAAGAGTATATTAAGGCTGGAATTAAAGATAATGTTAATTATAGTCCTATTTATGACAGAGTTAGTTCTGATGTTGATACTAATTATAAATATGAAGATTTTGACTTATTTGCTAGACTTGGAATGTTTTGGCAATTAAGATTAGCTAAAGATGACTTCTGGCAAAGTTTAGAGAGAATGTATAGAGAAAGAAAACCTAAAGCTGAAACTTATCAAGATAAGTGTGATTTATTTGCAGAGTATTCAAGTGAATTAATAGGTGCAAATTTAACAGAGTACATAACTAGATATGGTATTACTTTATCTGATGAGTGCAAAGTTAAGTTAAATAAATATCCTAAGTTAGATAAAAAGATTTGGTATTTAAATAGTGATGCAGTGAATTATAATGGGAAGGGCTTTAATGATGATATTAAAGTAGATGTTAGTTCTAAACTAGATAAATCAGAAAAAACGAATACATTAAACTTTAATATAAATAAAGATAATAGTGATGATTTATTAGGATATGAAGTTAGTAAAGATGGAAAGGTTTTAGGATTTACTAAGTCAAACACATTTGTTGTTAAAAATGTAGATGCGAATGAAAATGCTAAGTATGATGTTGTAGCTTATGCAAAAGATCTTAGTAAAACTAAATCTACAAGTGTTAAAGCATTTAAACCTTTTATAAAAACAGGTGATGGGGTTACTTTAGGATTAAATGAAAAGTTTAACCCGCTAGATTATGTTAAAGCAACGGATTACGAAGGTAATAAATTAGATGATATTAAGGTTACAAGTAATGTAGATAATACTAAAAAAGGTAGTTATACAGTTACTTATGAAGTGAATTCTAATGATGCAGTTGCTACTAAAATAATGAATGTATATGTTGTTAGCAAGTATGATTATCTTTCTGACAAAGAGTGGAAAAGTGTAGAAACTCAATATGGAACTCCTAGACGTAATCAAAATATAAAAGGAAGAACTTTAGGAGAAGTTAAAAATTATGATAAAGGTATAGGCATACATGCTAATGGAAATGTTGTTTATGATTTAGGTGAACATAACTATGATAATTTTGAAGCTAAAGTTGGGGTAGATATGAATTTAGCACCACAAAATAATTCGAGTATAGGTTTTAAAGTTATAGGTGATGGAAAGATTTTACAAACAACAAAAGTATTAAAGCATGAAGATGATTTAGCATATATAAACGTTCCTATAAAAGGAGTTAAGGAACTTAAAATAGAGGTTAATAACGGAGGAAACGGTAATTCTTATGACCATGGTATAATAGTTGAACCAAAACTTACAACTAACAATTCTAAACCAACTTTAGAAATACCTAATTCTCAAAGTGTTAAGGTTGGAGAAACTTTAGAAAATATAGTAGGTGATTATAAATCTATAGATAGTGAAGATGGGGATTTAACTAATAAGGTTTTAGTAACTGGACAAGATAAAGTTGATTTTAATAAAGTAGGTAAATATCAATTAGTTTATAGTGTGGTAGATAGTGAGGATAATAAAGTAGAAAAAACTAGATCAATAAATGTAGTTAACATGGAAGACTTTAAGTATTTAAGTGATTATGAATGGAAATCAGCAAAGGCTGGTTGGGGAAGTGTTAAAAAAGATAAAGCTGAAAGTGATAATAAACTTAGACTTACAGATGAAAATGGAAAAGAAGTTGTATATGACAAAGGGATAGGTACACATGCAAATTCAACAATAGTTTATGATTTAGACGGTAAGAATTGTGATTTTTTCAGTTCATATGTTGGAGTTGATCGTGCAATGTATAATACAGTAGGAAGTGTAGAATTTGAAGTTTATTTAGATGGAACTAAAGTTTATGATAGTGGGTTAATGAATTCTAAGGATTCTCAAAAGTATGTAGAAGTAAATATTGCAGGAGCTAAGGAGTTAAAGTTAGTAGCTAAAGATGGTGGAAATGGAATAGGTTCTGACCATGCTACTTGGGGAGATGCAAAACTATATTATGTTAATGCTGATAAATTAAAGTGATTTTCATGTCTAAAACTGGTACTATTTAAATAAAAGACCGAATATTACACAGGGGGGAAGATAATGGTAATAATTAACTTAATGATAATAACATTATTTGTATGTAGTATTGTATTATTAAGTGGAGTAAAAATAATGTTTAAATCTAAGTATACTCAAATAATAATGTTTTTATTTGTAACGTATAATCCATTGTTAAATTTAATATACGGATATAAATTAGGATATACAGGTATTAGTAGTATAATAATATTTATTATATTGTTTCTATCAATATTTATTTGGGGATATAGAAAAAATAAATACACATACTCAATACATAATGTAAAACAAAATGATGTAATAAATATTATTGAGATGTATTTAGAAACAAAAAATATAAAATATGAAATAATAGAGAAAGACATATATTTACCAGAGTTTTATAAAACTATATTTGTTAATGGTTTAATAGAAACAAATATAGATTATAGAGATATAAAGGATATGAATTTTTATGATGAGTTAGTAGCGATAGTTCGAGTTGGAATTAAAGAAACAAAGCGAAGCAAAATTTCCATAGAGGGTATGTTTTATTTGGTTTTTGTTGGAATTTTATATTGGATTAGAACTGAATTTTTAGTTGGATTTATAAAATGATATATAATGAAACTAAAATGGATACTGACTTTAAATTATATATAGAAGGAAAAGGATGGGAAATAATATTTAAAGTATTTAAATATTAAGGTATAATAAAACTAATAGAATTACAAGAAAGGTAACAATAGTATTGAAAGTAATTTAGGCAAAATTTAAAATATGATAGATGAAGCTTTAAAAATGTAAATATCATCGTTAATTTCTAAGGAATTGAGGAAAGATAATATGAGTATAAAGGTAAAAGATATAGCTAGTAAATCAGGGGTATCTATAGCTACGGTTTCTAGATATTTAAACAAATCAGGCTATGTAAAACAAGAAACAAGGGAATTAATTAAAAATGTAATACAAGAAATAAAAGAACAAGACAAAACATATGAAAAAGAAAAAAATATTGCAGTAGTATTCCCAGATTTATCAAATATGTTCTTTACAGATGTGCTTAAAGGATTAACTGAAGAAGCTGATAAATTAAACTATAATGTATTTTCATTTGACAGCGGTGAAAGTATTGAAAAAGAAATGAAAATAATTGATGCATTAAAAGACTTTAATATATGTGGGTTAATAATTACAACAACTATAAAAAATAGAGAAACTACTAAAGAACATGTCCAAAATCTAAACTCTTTAGGTGTTCCTGTAATATTAATAGATAGAGATTTGATATTTTGTGATTTTGATGGGATATTTAGTGATAACAAAAAGGGAGCCTTTGATGGCGTTGATACATTAATAAGTGCAGGACACAAAGAAATCGCTGTAATAACAGGACCTTTAGGCTATGAAACTGCGGGGCTTAGATTAGAAGGATATAAGCAAGCACACAAGGTAAATAAATTAGAAATAAATGAAGACTATATCCATGAAGGCGATTATCAAATTGAATCAGGGTATAACCTTACAAAAAAAATAATAAACAACAATAAAGATGTAACTGCAATATTTAGTTGTAACAATATGATGACATTAGGTGTTATAAATGCATTAAATGAGATGGAAATAAAAATAGGACAAGATATATCATTATTAGGATTTGATGATTTAGAGTTTTTTACATATCTAGGATTAAATATTAGTGTTGTATCTAGACAAACTTCGGAAATGGGAAGAATAGCTTTTGAAGTTTTATCAAAGAAAATTTTAGAGGAAGAATCCTATACGACTCAAAACATAGTATTAAAGCCGAGTATTGTACTTAGAGGATCAGAAAAATTAATAAATGAAAATATATAAATAGAGGTTAAATAGCCTCTATTTTTTTGTGTGTAAAAAATATGAAATAAATATGTAAAAAATATGTAAAAACATATTGAAAAAATGAAAGAAATAGTATATTATATCAAATATAAAGAAATGGAAAACGATATCAAAAATGATTTAACAAAAAATAATTGTAAAGGATGATAAACAAAATGAGTGTATATGTAGCAGAATTTATAGGAGTAACAATGTTAATATTTTTTGGTTGTGGAGTTTTAGCAGGAAATTCATTAAAAACATCAGGCTCACACCAAGCAGGAAATGTAGCAATAAATATTGCCTGGGGATGTACAGTTGCAATGGTTATCTATTGTCTGGGAGATATAAGTGGAGCTCATATCAACCCAGCAGTTACAATTATGCAAGCAGTTAGAGGCAGTTTTGAATGGAGTTTAGTACCAGGATATATTTTAGCTCAAATAGCTGGTGGTATGTTTGGTGGTTTATTGGTATATCTTCAATTCATTGATCATTGGGAAAAAACAGATGACCAACAAGCTAAGTTGACTATATTTGCCACTGCACCAACTATAAGAAATAATGTATCGAATTTCTTTAGCGAGTACATAGTAACTTTTGGATTAGTATTTTGTATATTAGGACTAGATACAAATACATTTCCGAGTGGGTTAAAACCTTTAGCAGTTGGATGTTTAATATTTTTAGTAGGAACATCATTTGGTGGAGTAACAGGAGCTGCACTAAACCCAGCTAGAGATTTAGGACCACGTTTAGCTCATTTCTTATTACCAATACCAGGTAAAGGAAGTTCTGATTTTAAATATGCGTGGATACCTATAGTAGCACCTATAATGGGAGCAACTACTTCAGGATTAGTACATCTTGCTTTATATGATGGAGTTGTAGACTACAGACTTTACGCTATGTTAGTACTAACACTAGCTACATTTGTTGGTATAAAGTTAGCAAGTAAAAAAGAAAATGAAAACGAAAACGAAGAAATTATACATAGTGAATTAATAGATGAAATTGCATAATAAAAATTTATGAATATGTAAGATATATGTAAAAAATATGAAAATATATTACAAATCAAATGACAACAAATAAGGAGAGTTTAACATGAAAAAGATATGTGTAATAGGAAGCCTTAATATGGACTTAGTTGTAAATGTGGATGAAATGCCTAAGAAGGGCCAAACATTAATAGGAAGTAAGTTTAAAGAAATACCAGGTGGAAAAGGTGCAAACCAAGCGGTTGCAGCATCAAGACTTGGTGGAGATGTTTATATGATAGGTAAAGTTGGAAATGATGGATTTGGAGAAAGTTTATTAAAACAATTAAAAGCTGATAAAGTAAGAACTGATTATGTACAAATTGAAGAAGGTCCAAGTGGTGTAGCTCTTATAACTGTAGATAAGAATGCTGAAAACTCTATAGTAGTTTCTCCAGGAGCTAACTTTAAATTAGAAGAATCAGATATAGATAAATGTATAGATGCAATAAAAGAAAGTAGTATAGTTGTAATACAACTTGAAACACCAATAGATACTATAAAATATGCTTTAGAAAAATCAAAAGAATTAGGTAAGTTTACAATATTAAATCCAGCACCAGCTGTTAAGTTAAGTGATGATATTATTAAAAATGTAGATTTATTAACTCCAAATGAAACAGAGCTTGAGATATTAAGTGGAGTGAAAATAGAAAATGAAGATGATATAAAAAAGGCTGCGAGTGTAATGATAGAAAAAGGTGTAAAACAACTTATAGTTACATTAGGATCAAAGGGAAGTCTTTATTTAGATAAGGATAAAACAGAATTTAAAAAATCATACAAAGTAGAGGCTGTAGATACAACTGCTGCTGGAGATAGTTACACAGGAGCATTATCAGTAGCATTTTCTCAAGGTAAGGATATAGATGAAGCTATGGATTTTGCATCAAAGGTAGGGGCTTTATGTGTTACTAATGTAGGTGCACAAACATCAATACCAAGCTTATATGATATTGTAAATTATAGATTTGATAATTAATAATTAAGGAGATTTAATATGAAAAAGTCAGTTTTAATAAATAGCGAAATATCATCGGTAGTATCAAAGATGGGACATACAGATATGTTAACTATATGTGATAGTGGGCTTCCTATACCAAGGAATGTTGATAGAATAGATTTAGCATTAAAGCATGGGATACCAACGTTTTTAGATACATTAGATACTGTTCTTGAGGAGTTAAAGGTTGAAGAAGTTGTTATAGCTTGCGAGATGGAAGCGGTTAGTGGTAATTTATATAAAGAAATAGAAGATAGGTTTAAAGATGTGAAAATAACTAAAGTG
This sequence comes from Paraclostridium sp., assembly GCF_051657365.1. Lineage (NCBI taxonomy): Bacteria > Bacillati > Bacillota > Clostridia > Peptostreptococcales > Peptostreptococcaceae > Paraclostridium > Paraclostridium sp. The sequence continues at coordinate 3,029 of NZ_JBOFKN010000131.1, read as the reverse complement.
GCACATGAAGATTTTAAGTCTATGACTAAAGATTCTATGGCTATAGTTAGAACTGGTGAGTTTACACCATATGCAAATATAATATTAAAGTCTGGAGTTGTTTTTTAAAAATTTATAAGGAATATGTGATGGATAAGGAGGAACTGGTTGTTCCTTCTTTTTGTTTTATATGTAAAGATGGTGTGCTTTGGAGTTTGAGGTTATATATGGGAAATTATTAGTTTAAATATAGTCTGCTATTTTTATGTCTTGACAATATGATATTAACTATCTACAATGTACTTATACGATAAGTACACTACATAACAGGAGGAGATGCTACGTGGAAATTATAATCAGTAGTAATACAAGTAAGCCAATCTACGAACAAATAACATCACAAATGAAAGCTATGATTATGAGTGGAGAGTTAAAAACAGGTGACCCAATCCCTTCTATGCGCTCACTTGCTAAAACAATTCATGTTAGTGTTATTACAGTTCAAAAGGCTTATGAAGACTTAACACGAGATGGTTTTATTGAAACTACTGTTGGAAGAGGAAGCTTTGTAGCTGCTCAGAATAAAGATTTTATACAAGAAGAGCAGCAAAAACAAGTTGAAGAGCATTTGATGATAGCGGCTGATATTGCTCGCACCAACGGCATTAAGTTAGAAAAAATAACAGAACTACTTAAAATATTTTATGAGGAGGATTAATAAATGGATTACGCTTTAAAAGTTGAAAAACTTTGTAAGGTTTATGAAAATACTAATTTCAAATTAGATAATGTTACTTTTAACATCCCTAAAGGCTCTATTTTGGGATTTGTAGGAAAAAATGGTGCTGGAAAAAGTAGTACAATCAATGCAATTTTAAATATTATTAAAAAGGATAGTGGAACAGTAAAATTTTTTGGTTGCGATATGACTGATGATGCCACTTCTATTAAAGAAGAGATTGGTGTTGTATTCGATACAGTTAATTTTCACGAAGATTTAACGGCTAAGAAGGTGGAAAAGGTTTTATCAGATGTATATACAAATTGGGATAAAGATTTATTTTTTTATTATCTTGAGAAATTTAAAATTCCGAGTGATAAAAAGATAAAAACATTCTCTCGTGGTATGACTATGAAATTTTCAATAAGTATTGCTCTTTCTCATAAAGCACGCTTTTTAATTTTAGATGAAGCTACAGCTGGTCTTGATCCGGTTATAAGAGAAGAAATTCTAGATACATTTTTAGATTTTGTGGAAGATGAGAATAACTCTATTTTAATATCATCTCATATATCTAGTGACCTTGAAAAAATTGCTGATTATATTGCGATTATTGATGATGGTAAAATTATTTTAACAGAAAGCAAAGATACTTTAATTTATGATTATGGGATTGCCCGTATGAAACGAAATGATTTTGATAAACTTCAAAAATCTGAATATATTTCTTACAGACAAAGAGGCTTACAGATTGAGGTTTTAATTTCGGATAAAATTAGTTTTTCCAAAAAATATCCAAATGTTACTTTAGATGTAACAAGTATTGATGAAATTTTACCACTTATTACAAAAGGAGAATAAAAAATGAAAGGTTTAATAAGAAATAATTTTTATTCAGTTGGAAGTGCTTTAAAATGGACTATAGCTTTTTGCATTGTTGTAAATTTTGCAGTCATAATTGCAGCGGGGAGAACTACCATCAATAATACTATTTTAACAATATTGATAATCGGGCAAACGATATCTTTTACGGGTTTGGCTGGAACTACCCTTGAAAAGGATAACGCTTCAAAGTGGAGTAAATATGAAAGAACTTTACCAGTAAAAATACGTGATATTATAATGGCAAGATATGTTTCTTTCATAATGTTTTCTGTTATAGGAATTTTGTTTGCCACACTTACTGTAGTATTATTGTCTATTATTTCAGCTCAACCAATTAACATGGAAAGAGTAGGCTATGGATACAGTTTTGGAATTACATATTCTCTTTTAGTTCCAGCACTGTTATATCCATTAGTATTAAAATTCGGAGCAGATAAAGTAAATACAATACTACTGACTTCTACGTTAATTACCGTATTTTTATTTAATAGTTCAAGTGCAATTTTAACACCATACCTTATTAATCTAGACAATGCAGATATGATTTATAGAATAGGTTGGATTGCTATTAGTGGGATAATGTTTATATCTTCTTATTTTATCTCTAATTCTATATATAAGGGAAAAGAATTTTAACTTATTATTAGCATACCATCATATCATGCAAAATAAGAAAATCCAATAAAATCTTGATAAAAATGTGCCTACCGATGTAACAGTTGATAGGCATATTTTTTATACCTAAAACTTTTATGTATGCATTTTTATTTAAATTTCATAAAAAGTGATAAACGAATTAATTTAAATACAAAAATTTAAGATGAAAAATATTACTTATTAGAAATAATGCTATTTAGATGTTTCGGTAAATCTGATAAATGGGAAATTATTATATTAGGTATAACTTCGCTAGATAATTCTTTATTACTAGGATTATTAAGCCATATTGTATTCATGCCAAGCTCTTGAGCCGGTTTGATATCAACATTTAAATTATCACCAATCATAATACATTCGTTAGGTAAAACATTCATTTTTTCAAGAGCATTTCTAAATATTTCTTTATCTGGTTTACCACATTTTAATGAATAACTAAATATAAAACAATCAATAAACTCAAATATCTCTGCTTTTTTAAAACACTCTTTCATTACTTCTTCATAATAACAGGTATTAGATATAACGCCTATTTTATATCCCATATCTTTTACTATCTTTAAAGTATGGTGAATGGTATTTTCAAAGCATACATTTTCTCTATATTCAGTATAAAACAAATTAATAGCCTCAATACATTCATTTAGATTTAGTTCAACGTTATATTTTTTTAAAAATAGATTTAAAAAATCTTCAATTGGATATTCTTTAAATGTAACCTTTCTATCTTTAATTTTATCCATCCAAACTTCAAAAAAATTTTCTTCTACATCTTTTAAATTTATAT
>NZ_JBOFKN010000130.1:0-2531 GCF_051657365.1 Paraclostridium sp. | reverse complement strand
TTTTCCATTTGCATTATTTAGAACTTTACTATCCACTCCAGTTGCACTCATAGCTGATGTATTTATTCCTGATGTTTGTATTAAACCATTATTTTCAACAGTTGCTCCTCCTTGAGCTAAAACTGCATTTGATGTTTGACCATCTCCCTCATGGATTATTGTTCCATTATTTATTCCTATGCTTCCTAACCCATCCGCCTTTATTCCAGCTGTATATTGTTTTCCTGATACATAGATATTTCCTGTATTTATTCCTTCTCCAGCTCCTGAAATCGAAATTCCTGACGAAGAGTTTCCTGTTATTGAAATATCTCCTTGATTTTCACCTTTTGCACCTGTTTCAACTGAAATTCCTATTCCCTCTTCTACAACTATCTTTCCACTACTTATTCCATTAGCTCCACTACTTAATTTTATTCCTTTTGCTTTATTTAAAACTAAAATATTTCCTAAATTCTTCAGTGATGAACCTTCTTTATCTGCTGCCATTCCTGATGCATTTACTGCTGATACTTGAATTAATCTATTATTTTCAATGTATCCTCCTGTTTGAGCTAACATTGCGTTTGATGTTTGGCCATCTCCTTCATGAACTATTACTCCATTATTTATTCCTATACTTCCTACTCCATCTACCTTCATTCCTGATGTATACTGTTTTCCTGAAATATAGATATTTCCATTGTTTACTCCTTCACCTTTTCCACTAATTGCAATTCCATAAGAAGAATTTCCTGTTACATAAATATCTCCTTGATTCTCACCTTTTGCACCTGTTTCAATTGAAATACCTGTTCCTTCTTTTACATCTATCTTTCCACTACTTATTCCATTAGCTCCACTACTTAATTTTATTCCTTTTGCTTTTTTATCTACTATTATTGTTCCTGTATTTTTTAATGATGAACTATTTCCATCTGCTGCCATTCCAGATGCATTTACTCCTGAGACTTCAACAGTTCCATTATTTTCTAAATATCCACCATTTTGAGCTAGCATTGCATTCGATGTTTGACCATCTCCTGTGTGAATTATAGTTCCGTTGTTTATTCCAACACTACCTGCCCCATCAACTTTCATTCCTGATGTATATTGATTAGCAGTTACATAAATATTTCCATTATTTACTCCTGTTCCGCCTCCTGTTACCGATATTCCTGTTGAACTATTTCCTGTTACATGGATATCTCCTGTATTTTTACCTTTACTATTACTAACAGATACTCCTGTTGAATTAGCACTGCTTAACTTTATTATTCCACTATTTAAACCTTCGCTTCCACCAGCTATCAATATCCCCGTTCCTTTTCCTAATACATTTATTTCTCCTGTATTTTCTCCCTTCGCCCCTGTTTCAATTGACATTCCTGTTCCATTTTTTACATCTATTTTTCCTGTATTTAACCCTGTTGCTCCAACTATTTTTATTCCTTTTGCATTTCCATCTACTAATATTGTTCCTGTATTTTTTAATGATGACTCATTTTTATCTGCTGTCATTCCTGATGCATTAGTTCCTGAAATTTCAATAGTTCCATTATTTTCTAAGTATCCACCATTCTGAGCTAACATTGCATTTGATGTCTTTCCATTTCCTGTGTGAATTATAGTTCCATTATTCGTCCCTGTACTATTTACTCCATCAACTTTCATTCCTGAAGTAAATTCTCCTGCGGTAACATTTATAGTTCCACTATTTATTCCAGAACTTCCATTTAAAATTGACATCCCTGTTGATTTATCTCCTGAAACATAAATATCTCCCGTATTTTCTCCTTTTCCTTGAGAATTTGTATTCCCTATTATCATTCCTGTCGAATTAGCATTATTTAAGGTTATTATTCCACTATTTAAACCTTCGCTTCCTCCTGTTACTAATATACCTGTTCCGTTTCCTGATATATTTATTTTACCTTTATTTTCTCCAATCGATCCTGTTTCAATTGACATTCCTGTTCCATTTTTTACATCTATTTTCCCTGAGTTTAACCCTCTTGCTCCATTTGTTAACTTTATTCCTTTTGCATTTTTATCTACTACTATTGTTCCTGTATTTTTTAATGATGATCCATCTTTATCTGCTGCCATTCCAGATGCATTAGTTCCTGAAATTTCAATAGTTCCATTGTTTTCTAAGTATCCACCAGTTTGAGCTAACATTGCATTTGATGTATCTTTACCATTTCCAGTATGAATTATAGCTCCATTATTTACTCCTACACTCCCTATCCCTACAACTTTCATTCCTGAGGTATATTGATTTCCCGTTACATTTATTGTACCTTGATTTATGATAGTTTGGTCTTTTCCAGCTGACATTCCAGCTGCACTAGGTGCTGATACATCAATTGTTTTGTCATTAATAATAATATCACTTGAATAACTCACCAAATTTTTGCTAGAAAATAATAGAAAGATTCCTAACAATACCATTTTCTCTTTCGCTTTCATACTACCCCCGTTTTATTTTTATTTTAGTACTCTCATGATACCCCACCATTTTTTTCATGTAAATCAGCTGTTTTTTATAT
>NZ_JBOFKN010000129.1:0-1210 GCF_051657365.1 Paraclostridium sp. | reverse complement strand
TTGAAAGAGATGCAGATGTGTAGTTTGAAATAGCGTTTCTGTGTTCTCTATGCAAATAGACATCAGCAAAGTTAAGGTTTTACATGTTTTTCAAAGTATATCCTCCAAATTCTGCTCTAACAGAATTAAACAGGTTGTTCGTTGTGTGTTGCATGTTATTCAGTTTTTAAAATGAGGGAAAAACACAACGTTTTGTAATCCAAATTTATTGACGTTTCGGTGACCAACGGTTCACCTTCTTCAGAACAGAAAACTAACCGAATGTGCACCAGTAACGAAAAGTGAACATGTGTCAACTGGAGTAAAAATCAATGTAGTCACGTGTCGGTGTGTGAGAAGTATTGATTGACTAGGCCAATCCACACTGGGTTGAGTGGTTGTCCGTCACATCGATTCACGCAATTGTTGGTTGTGTGAATGGTAAGGGCTTCTGCACAACATCGCTCGGCTCGCTTTGCTAGACCTTTTGTGTGAACTTCGGTCTGATCAAAAAGGATTCTATGGCTTTGTTTGATGGCATGAAAGGCGATAGCAGAGTCCTTTTCAATTTTCTTGAGCTTCACAGTGTCGGTTGGTGGAGTTTGCGTATACCTCTGGTGTTCCGCGACTCTAACCTTTAGTTGTCTGCATGTTTCTCCCACGTAAACGGCTTTGCATTCTGCGCAGCGGATTTTGTAAACACAATTTGTGCAGTCATTTGGTGAGATTCGATCTTTAGCATGAACCAAATGCCTATGGATGGTGTTGTCTATATTAAAGACCGTCCTGATATTGTAGTCGTTTAGGACGGCTTTAATCTTCTCCGCGGTGGTGGTGCGATACGGTATTTGAACCGTCGCTACTAGCTTTGTGTCTTCTGGTTGTTGATGGTAAACCTGGCGATTAATTACCTCATTGATAAATGACTCTGGATAGTCATTCGTTTTCAACATACGTTTGATTTCGATTATCTCATGGTCTCTCGAGTGTTCGTCGGAAGATATCCGCTTCGCTCTGTTGACCAATGAGTTCACTACGGCTCGTTTCATGCTCAAAGGATGGCACGATTTAAAGTTAAGATAACGGCCTGAGTGTGAAGGTTTTCGAAATACTGACAGATGGAATCGCATGTCTGTGGTCTTTACCAAACAATCCAGGAAATTGATTGTATTCTCTGCAGATGCCGTTTCACATGTGAAAGATATCCCATTACACAGGGTGTTTAGGTAGG